>JBPCNM010000203.1:0-6737 GCA_051001255.1 Solirubrobacteraceae bacterium | reverse complement strand
AGGTGCCCCCGCCAGGAATCGAACCTGGAACCTTCGGATTAAGAGTCCGCTGCTCTGCCAGTTGAGCTACAAGGGCGCGGCGACGAGTGTAGCGACCGGCCCTGCTCCTACTCCCCCTCCGGAGCGGGTGTCGGCACCGGCGCCGGGGCGTTCTGCGCGCCCTGGGCTCCGGCCTGCGCCTTAGCCCCTTCGAGCTGGCCCTTGAGCGCCTCGCGCATGTCGGGCTCGGTCAACTCGAGCGCCTTGTCCTTCGCCAGATCGCCCTTGCGGGTCTGGCCCGCCTGGTAGGCGAGCACCGCGAGCTGGCTGTACGCGCCGACGGAGTTGCGCTCCAGCGCGATGACCTCTTGCGCGATCGCCGCCTTGTCGGGCTGGTTGAGGACCGAGTAGGCCTGGACCATCAGGCTCGCCACGCGGGAGTCGGGCTTGTCGCCCGCGAGCTCGAGATGCTCCTCCCACGCGCGGGTGGCCGCCTGGAGCTGCGCCTGGCCCTCCTCGGTGAAGTTGCCGGTGTTCTGGTCGATGTTCTCGCCCGCGCTGGCGAGGTTGAAGCGCGCGCGGGCGGCGGCGGCCCAGAGGGCCGGATCCTGCGGGTTGGCCCGCGCGGCCGCGGTAGCCTTCTGCTCAGCGTCGCGGACGCGGTCGGCGCCGGCATCGCCGCCGCCGCTGCTGCTCGTGATCGCGTCGACGAGCCCGCCGGAAAGGGCGCCGCCGCCGCCGATGCCGAAGAGGACGAGCCCGCCGCCCATCAGGAAGGCGAGGGTGACGTACACGACCTTGATCGTGCGGCGGCGGCCGGAGCCTCTGAGGTCGAAGAGCATTCAGTCGTCGTCGGGATCGGGGGGGGCGAGCTCGGAGCCCGTCGCGGCGGCCTCAGCCGCCTCTTCGCGGGCACGGGCTCGCTCCGCGCGCCGCTCGAGCAACGAGACGAGCAGGATAGAGCCCTCGTAGAGGAACACCATCGGGAGCATCATCGAGATCATCGTCACCGGGTCCGTGCCGGGCAGCAGCATCGCCACGACGGCAATTACGACGATCGCGTAGCGGCGGCCCTTGCGCAGCTGCGCGATCGACAGGATCCCCATCCGCGTGACCGCGAGGATGACGACGGGAAGCTGGAACAGCACCCCCATCGCCGCGAGCAACATCACCGCGAACTTGTAGTAGTCGCGGGCCTGTATCAGGATGTCGAAGTTGTCGTCGTTGAAGTTCTGCAGGAAGTTGACCGCCGCCGGCAGCAGCAGGTAGTAGGAGAAGACCACGCCCGCGTAGAACAGGAACGGCACCATCGTCATCAGCGGCAGCGCGACCCTGCGCTCGGTCGGCGAGAACGCCGGTAAGACGAACGCGTAGAGCTGGTAGAGCAGCAGCGGCAGCGAGAGCAGCAGCGCGCCGTAGGCCGCGACAGTCAGGGTCGCCGTGAACGGCTCGCCCACCCCGAGCGTGACCGGGCGCCTCGGGCTGCCGCGCGGCGTGGCGTCGGCGGCGGCCGCAGCGGCGCGCGACAGCTGCTCGGCCTGCGCGCGCAGCGCCGGCTCGTCGGTGGCGACGAAGCGCGCCAGCGCATCGGCGGTGGCGGCGATGCGCTCGTTCAGGCGCTTCTGAGCCTGCTGCCAGCACGCGGACAGCTCCAGCGGATCCGTCGTCTCGCCACACGACCTCTTGTTGGCGGTCTCGGTAAGCGGGTCGTTGACCGTGTTGAGCAGGTAGTCGGCCTGCCAGAAGCACACGCCACCGACGACCGCGAGCGTGAGCGCGCAGATGATGATGCGCGTGCGCAGCTCGTCGAGGTGCTCGACGAGCGACAGGCGCTGGTCGTGCCTGATGGGCTTGAGCCGGGTGGCCATGGCGCCGCGGGGAAGCGGGACGGGCGGGCGCTCAGGAGCGCTCGCGCATGACCTCGCCGTCCACCGGCGTCTCCTCGCCGGCGGGGCGGCCCAGCGCGGCCGTGGCCTGGGCGTGATCGCTCTCGTCGTCGGCCCACTGCGACTCTGCCCGACCGGTCACGGAGTCCTTGAACTCGCGCATGCCCGAGCCGAGCTGCCGGCCCAACTGCGGCAGCCGCTTGCCGCCGACCAGCACGAGCACGATCAGCAGCACGATGGCGAGTTCGAGCGGGCCGATGCCCGGAATGAAAGCGATGGTCATGGCAGCCGTTGACTCCGTCGTGAAGGTATACGCGCAGCGTAGCGTCTGCGGATCCGTCGGATATACGACGAACCCCGCTCAAGTCCCGGCGAGGCGGACCGATGTAGGGCGCAGACCCCATCAAGCCTCTTCCGGAACGCCATGAACCAGCCAGACAACACCAACTACGTCCGCCGCGTGGTCCTGCCCTCCGGCCGTGCGATCGAGGTCGTCTACTTCGAGAACCAGCCGGCGCACGCACCGCAGCCCTCGGCGCGCGTCTCGCACGAGTCCGTCGACCTGCACGTCTGCCCGGACTGCGACCGCAAGCTCGTGTACCCCGTCGAGTGGGAGGAGGCCTCCGGGACGCACTGGGAGGTCCAGCTGCGCTGCCCCAACTGCGAGTGGCAGACGGTCGGTCTGTACGACCAGGAGACCGTCGACCGCTTCGACGCAGAGCTCGACTACGGCACCGAGGCGCTGGTCCGCGACCTCGGGCGCCTCACGCGCGCCAACATGGAGGAGGAGGTCGAGCGCTTCTCCTCCGCGCTCGCGTCCGACGCCATCTGGCCGATGGACTTCTAGGCGTACCGGTCCACGACCGAGTCCGCCACCAGCTCCAGCGCCGCGCGCTGACCCTCGGGCAGCGCCGGCAGGTTCGCCTTCGCGGCGGCCACCATCTCCAGCGCCTCCGTCCGCGCCTGCTCCAGCACGCCGGTGACCGCGATCGCGTCGCACACCGCTTCGGCCTGCGCGGGGGTGCGAACCGCGCGCAGGTTGAGCGAGGCCAGCACGGGGTCGCGCTCGCGCGCCAGGATCAGCGGCAGCGTGACGGTGCCATCGAGCAGATCGGTGCCGCGATGCTTGCCGGTCCGCTCGGCCGGCCCTGAAACGTCGAGCACGTCGTCGAGCAGCTGGAACGCCAGGCCGATGCGGCGCCCGAAGTCGCCGAGCGCCTCGGCGCAGCCGCCGCCCTCGAGCGCCCCCAGCCGGCAGGCGGCCTGGAACAGGCGTGCAGTCTTGAGGTCGCAGCGGTGCAGGTAGCGCTCGCGCGCGACGTCCACGTTCCAGGCGTCCTCGCGCTGGAGCAGCTCTCCCTCGGCCAGCCCGGAGGAGGCGTCGGAGAGCACGCGGATCTCGTCCGGCCGGCCGTTGCCCGCCAGCTCGGCGAACGCGCGGGAGAACAGCAGGTCGCCTGTCGCGGTGGCGATCGCCCGCCCCGCGGTGGCCACGACCGTCGGGCGCCCGCGCCTCAGGGGCGCGGCGTCGAGCACGTCGTCGTGCACCAGCGTGGCCGAGTGGATCAGCTCCACCGCCACCGCCGCGCGCAGGACGCCGTCGTCGCCGGGCTCCGGCTCACCCGCGGACAGGAACACCAGCAGCGGCCGCAGGCGCTTGCCGCCGGCGCGAATGGTGGAGCCCGCGTGCTCGGCGAGCACGGCGCCGTGGGAGCTGGCCAGCATCTCGAGGCGCGCCTCGAGGCGCGCCATGAGCCCCGGCACGTGCGCGCCGCCGGCCTCCACGAGGGCGAGCACCTGCTCGGCGCTGCTCACCGCACCGTCCCGACGTGCAGGGCGATGATCCCGCCCGCGGTCAGGATCCAGCGCACGTGCTCGAGCCCTGCCCCGGCCATCCGCGCCGCCAGCGGCTCGGGCCCGGGGAAGCGCTTGACCGAGCTGGGCAGGTACTCGTAGGCCTCCGGATCGCCCGCCAGCCGGCCGAGCGCGGGCACCGCGCGGTCGAACCAGATCGAGAAGAACGTCGAGAGCGGCGGGCGCTGGGGCGTCGTGATCTCGAGCACGACGACGCGGCCACCGGGCCGCACGACACGCGCCATCTCGGCGAGCCCGCGGTCCAGGTCGGAGAAGTTGCGTGCCCCGAACCCGACCGTGGCGGCGTCGAAGCCGTCGTCGGGGTAGGGCAGCTCGAGCGCGTTGGCCCACTCCCAGCGCACGGCGGAGGACTTCTTGCGCGCCAGGTCGAGCATCCCCTCGGAGAAGTCAGTGCCCACGATCGTGCCGGACGGCCCCACGCGACCGGCCAAGGCGAGCGCCAGGTCGCCCGTGCCCGAAGCGACGTCGAGCGCGCACTCCCCGGAGCCGAGCGCGGCAAGGTCCGCCGCCCGCTCGCGCCAGCGGTGGTGCAACCCCGCCGTCATGACGGAGTTCATCGGGTCATAGACACGCGCGATGCGGTCGAACATCGCGCGCACCTGGCCCTCCTCCAAGGTGCCCGTCCGGGCCTGCCCCGACCCCATGGCACTCTGAGGCTACTCGCCGCGGAGCTGCGCAAGGAAGTCGACCATCGCGGTCTTCTTCTCCTCGGGCAGCCCGGCGAACGACGGCATCGGCGCCGTCGGGTTCTCGAGGGTCCGCAGGATGGCCGCCTTCGGGAGCTTGTCGGCGATGTCGGTCAGGTTTGGCCCCGGACCGCCGTTGCCGTTCTCGCCGATCTTGTGGCAGGCCAGGCAGCCTGACTGGGCGACGGCGAGCTTGCCGGGCTCGTACTGCTCCTCCACCGCCATGTCGATCTCGTTCGGCGAGCCGGCCGCCGCGCCCAGATAGGTCAGGTAGCCCATGGCGAAGATCGTCAGGATGCCGGCGATCGTGGCGATCGGGCGTCGCTCGGGCCGACGTTCGGGGCTGCGGTCGATGAACGGCAGCAGGATCAGCAGGATCATGCAGATCGTCGGGACGCCGATCGTGGCGAGCGGCGTCAGCGTGGCCGGCTTGATGACCCGGAGGACCTCGAAGAGGAAGAAGAAGTACCACTCCGGCCGCGGCACGTAGGTGGTCGTCGTCGGGTCGGCCTTCGGGCCGAGCTCCGCGCCGAAGACGATCGACATCACGATGATCGACAGCAGCACGACGCACGCCATCACCGAGTCCTTGGCCACCGCGTAGGGGAAGAACGGCTTCCCCTGCGCCTTGAGCAGCGAGTACTCGCGGAGGTAGAGCTCCTTCTCGCGCTGGTTCACGGATGAGCCTTCTCGAGCGGTGCCGGCATCAAACTCGCTCCTCGCGGATGCCGTCGCCACTCTCGGCCTTCAGCCAGGGCGGCGCCGTGGTCCCCAGGCGGGCGACGAGGTACAGGTGGGCGCCGATCAGCGCGGCGATGGCCCCCGGGATCAGCAGCATGTGGATCGCGTAGAAGCGCGCCAGCGTCGTCGAGCCGAACTCGGCCCCGCCGCGCAGGAAGTCCGACAGGAAGGGGCCGACGAGTGGGCCGGTGCCGTTGATGTTCACGCCGACGACCGTCGCCCAGTAGGAGCGCTGGTCGAACGGCAGCAGGTAGCCGGTGAAGGACATGACGAAGGTCATGATCAGCAGCACGACCCCGATCACCCAGTTGAGCTCCCGCGGGTACTTGTACGCGCCGAAGAAGAAGGTCCTGGCCATGTGCAGGCAGACCAGGACCACCATCACCGACGAGCCCCACTTGTGCATGCCGCGCACGAACTCGCCGAGGAAGACGTCGTTGGTGATGTGGCGCGCCGACTCATAGGCGTGGGTCACCGACGGGTCGTAGTACATCGCCAGGAACACGCCCGTGACGGCCTGCGCCAGGAACGCGAACATGGTCGCCGAGCCGAGCGTGTAGAACCAGTTGGTCCCCTTCGGGACCTTCCGGAACATCAGCCAGCGCAGTCCACCGGAGAGCGAGGTGCGCTCGTCGACCCAGTCGACGGTCGCGATCCCGGCCTCTTTGGCCTGGTCGACCGGCTTGGCGCGCTCAGCCTCGCCGGGCCGCTTGGGCTTCGGCAGGAGCGCGTTGGGAAGGGGCGGAAGGGGAAGCTTCATGACCTAGTCCAGCTTGGGTGTGGAGAAACGGCCGGGGTACAGGTACTGGCCGATGCCGTCGAGGTCCTGGGCCGGATCCCGGTAGGACGGGAAGCGGCGGAACTCGCTGTTGACCGAGTAGCGCGGGCCGACCTCGACCTGGCCGTTGCGCACGCGGGTGTAGAAACGGTCGAGCGGCCGGACCGGCGGGCCGCCGGACACGTTGCCGGTGAAGTCGTAGACGCCGCCGTGGCACGGGCAGATGAAGCGCTTGGCGGCGTCGACGTAACGGACGGGGCAGCCGAGGTGCATGCAGCGCGTGGAGACGGCGATGAACTGCTCGTCGTAGCCGGGCGGGTTCGGGTCGCCGTCGACCTCGGGGTCGCGGGCCCGGACGTAGATGGTCGTCTTGCCGACCTGGCCGATGCCGGCCACCTCGGTGATGACGCGCGGCAGGTACGTGTCGTCCGGGAAGTCCGCCGGCGCGCCGATCGGCTTCCACTCCACCGGCGGGCGGTCGAACAGCGCCGAGCCGGCGGCGAACCCGAGCGCGGGCAGGGCGAAGGCCGACACGGCGATGGCGCCGGCGCCGTGCGCGGTCGCCGTCATGAACCGGCGCCGGGTGACGGTCTCGCCCTCGAAGGCGCCGGGGATCCCCCGCTCGACCGTGTACTTGCTCTTGGGTTCTCTGCGTCCGTCAGCCATGGGCGGGCGCTGAACAATATCGACGCGGGACGGAATCCGAGCCGCACCGCGCGCGCGGGGTCAGCGCGCTGGCGCAGCGGCGCGCAGCGCGCGGGCCGCGCCCTCGTCGCCGGCCCGGGCGGCCGC
>JBPCNM010000202.1:0-3168 GCA_051001255.1 Solirubrobacteraceae bacterium | reverse complement strand
CGCGCGCCGGCGGCTGGGTGAAGCGCTCCACGCGATCTGCGAGGTCGACGAGCGCTACCTCGGGGTCCTCGGCGCGCTCGCCGGCCAGCTCGACGCGGTCTATCACGAGACGGGTGAGGCGAGCGAGCCGGTCCTCACCCGCGCGGCGTTCACCGCCGGGCTGCGGCGGCTGCTCGAGGACGGCGCGCAGGACGGGTCGATCGCCGTCGCGGACCCCGCCGAGACGGCGACGCTGCTGTTCAACGCGGTGGGTCACACGTACCGGCACATGCGCACCGGGCATCGCTGGTCCGCCGATGTGGCGCGCGAGCGCGTCGTGGCGCTCGTGCTCGACGGCCTGCCGACGTGAGCGTCGCCGTCCCCGTCGAGCCGGCCATCCGCGTCGATCGGCGAGGCATCGGCACCTTGGCGGCGGGGCATGCGTGCGCTGATCTCTGCCAGGGCGCGGTACCTGCGCTGCTGCCGTTCCTCATCGCCCAGCGGGGGCTGAGCCTGACCGCCGCCGCCGCGCTGCTCACGGCGTCGACGATCGGGTCCTCGGTCGTTCAGCCGCTGTTCGGACTCTGGTCGGATCGGCTCTCCACGCCGGTCCTGCTGCCGGCGGGGGTCGCGCTGGGCAGCATCGGGATCGGCGTCGCCGGACTGTGTCACTCCTACGTCGCGCTGGTGTCGGTGCTGCTCGTCAGCGGCTTGGGCGTCGCGGCGTTTCACCCCGAGGGCGCGCGCTACGCCAACTACGTCTCCCGAGCGGGCCGCGGGCGCGGAATGAGCTACTTCGCCGTCGGCGGGAACGTGGGCTTCGCGCTCGGTCCCGCGCTGGTCACGCCGGTGGTCGCCACCCTCGGTCTCTCCGCCACGCCGCTGCTCGCCGTCCCCGGAGTGCTGGTCAGCGGACTCCTGCTCGCCGAGCTGCGCCGGCTGCGGACCTTCGCGCCGGCCGGGCCGGCCTCGCCCGCGACACGTCCAGAGGCCGGCGCCACCGAGGCCGAGGAGCAGTGGTGGCCGTTCTCCCGCCTTGCCAGCGCCGCGGTCGCCCGGACGATCGCGTTCTTCGCGCTCCAGGCCTTCGTGCCCGTGTACCTCATCCGCCACTTCGGGACGACCGGCGCCACCGCGGGCGCCGCACTCACGACGATGCTCGTCGCAGGGGCGGTCGGCACGCTGCTCGGCGGGTGGTGCGCCGACCGCTACGGGCCCCGCCGCGTGCTGGTGGGCGCGATGGTGCCCCTCGCTGTGCTGCTCGCAATACTCCCGCACGTCGGTCTCGTCGCGTTCTTCGCGGTCCTCGTCGGCGTCGGCCTGGCGATCGACGCACCGTTCTCCACCACGATCGTCATCGGCCAGCAATATCTGCCGCGGCGAATCGCGCTCTCCTCGGGCATCACCTACGGGCTGGCCATCGGCCTCGGCGGTCTGGCCGCGACCGCGCTCGGCGCGCTCGCCGACGCGACGAGCATCACGGTCATCCTCGGAACGCTTCCGCTGTTCGCCCTTGCAGCGCTCGGACTCGCCGCCTCGCTTCCCCGCGTCGGCACCGGTGAGCTGAGGTCACGACCATCCCGACCACACCATTGACCCGCATGCGCGCTTCAGGCGCGATGGTTCGGCGACCGGCAGCACCGGCGACCCGCGCCGTCGGTCATGGCCAGCCGGCGCCGGGCGCGGGCGCCTGGACGGTCAGCACCTGGCCGGTTCGCGGCTCGTCGAGCATGTTCGCGACGCCACGCCACTCGGCCGCCATCATGAACAGCGTTCTCCTGTCCACGCCCCCGGCGTCGCCCTCCAGCACCGTGGAGTTGCTCCATGGCAGCGGCCCCCCTCGAGCGTCCTCGAAGCAACGAACTTCTGGACGTTGTCGAGCATTTCGGTGAACGGATTGCCCTCCTGGTTCGGCCACAAGCCGGCGAAGTCCTGGTATGTCCGCCGCCCGAGTAGCAGCGCTCCGGTCTGGGCCATCCCCTCTCCCATCAGGCTGCTCATGACCGAATCGTTGTAGGGAAGCGCCCAGCCGCCGTGCTCGAAGCCGCCGCGAACGTCCTCGTCGGGCCGGCCCGGTCGGGCTGCTTTCCCGGAGGAGCAAGCGTGTCGGTACTCGCGTACGTGGGCGAACTTGCGAATCACCGCTCAGCGGCTCCGCCCCCAGCCGGCGACGTAGGGACCGGGCTCGCCGCAGACGTCAAGCCCGAGGACGCCGGGCACGACCTGCGTGGTGGTTTCTCGCGCGTCGATACGCTTGGCGAGGCGGTCGATGACGCTGGCGCAGGTCTCGAGGCTGTCGTTGGCCTCGTTGAGCGAGATGATCTGCACGTCGGGGATGAAGCAGCCGCCGCGGCCGTCGGGGGTGGCGCTCGATGACCAGCGAGCAGCGAGGTCGCCGGCGGCGAGGCGGGTCGCGTTCTTCGAGTCGCTCATTGTTCGCGGCTGCAGCTCGTACACGCGGCGCACTGACGGCCGCCCGCGAGCTCGAAGCGCAGCGCAATCACCCCAGGTGCGCCAGGCAGTTGTCGCCGACGGCGATGTGGTCGGGCCCTGATCGAGCGCGTCTACAGCGCCGGCGGATGGACCGACGCGGCGTACTCGCGCCGATCATCAGCGAGCCGGTGCGGTCACTCCGACATGCACACCGAGCAGTTGGCCAATCAGGAGCCGTTCCCGGGCGCGCAGGCGACCATCCTCTCCAGCAGCACGGCGCGCTCGCGCATGTTGCCCGTCATCGCCGCGGCGCGCTGGAACTCCCGGCGGGCTTCCGCCTTGCGGCCCAGCCTCTCGAGCAGGTCGCCGCGAACGGTCGGCAGGAGGTGGTACTCGCGCAGCTCCGGCTCCTCGCTGATGGCGTCAACCAACTCGAGCGCCGCCGCCGGGCCGCACGCCATGCCGATCGCCACCGCGCGGTTGAGCTCGACGACCGGCGACGGCATCAGCTGGGCCAGGCCGTCGTAGAGCGCGACGATGTGCTCCCAGTCGGTGTCCTCGGCGGCGCGTGCCCGGGCGTGACAGGCGGCGATGGGCGCCCGCCGGGTGTAGGGGCCGAGAGCGTCGCCGGTTCGGTACGCGCGCTCGAGCGGGGCGAGGCCGCGCTCGACGAGCACCCAATCCCAGCACGAGCGGTCCCGGTCGAGCAGCAGGACCAGCGGTCCCCCGGGCCCGAGGCGCGACCGCGCGCGCGAG
>JBPCNM010000201.1:0-5462 GCA_051001255.1 Solirubrobacteraceae bacterium | reverse complement strand
AGGTCCCTCGCGCATGCTCGCCCGCTTGCCGCTACCCATTCGAGAGCACCTCCTTGGCCAACTGGCGATAGGCGTCGGCCGCCGTGCCATTGGGTTCGTACTTGAGCACCGACATGCCCTTGACGGGAGCCTCGGCGAACCGGACGGTCTTCCTGATGCGCGCCCCGAACACCTGATCGCCGAAGTTCTCCTCGAGGATCTCGATCGCCTCCTTGGCGTGGAGCGTCCGCGTGTCGACCATCGTGGGCAGGATGCCCGCGATCACGACGTCCGGGTTGAGGTTCTCCTGGATCATGGAGAGCGTGTTCTGCAGCTGGATCAGGCCGCGCATCGACAGATACTCGCACTGAACGGGGACGATCACCTTGTCGGCCGCCGTGAGGGCATTGATCGTCAATAGTCCCAGCGACGGCGGCGTATCGACGCAGACGAAGTCGTAGTCGTCTTTGATCGCGCGCAACGCCTTGTCGAGCGAGCGCTCGCGGCCGATCTTCGTGGACATCGCGATCTCGGCGCCGGCGAGGTCGATCGACGCGCACGCGATGTCCACCTCGCGGCTCCGGATCACGTCGCGGATCGGCTTGTCGTACACGAGCACGTCGTACATCGACTGCTCGAGCGTGTCCGGGTCGATGCCCTGGGACATGGTGAGGTTGCCCTGCGGGTCCATGTCGACGCACAGGACGCGGTGGCCCTCCTCGCCGAAGGCCGCCGCGAGGTTCAGCGTGGTGGTGGTCTTGGCCACGCCGCCCTTCTGGTTGGCGAAGGCGATGACCTTGGCCTTGCCGGTCACGGCGAGACTCCTCGGGTCGGTGGGAGAACCATCGGCCCACGATTCGCGCCCGCGGGGCGTTCTCCTGCCACACACGTCGCCAGCGGGCCCAGACCGTCAGAAGAGCCGGTCTCCCCGGGGTCCCGGCGGCCTGCGCACGATCCCGGTGCTGCTCGACATGTGCCGCGACATCGAGGAGCTGTGCCCGGACGCGCTCCTGCTCCAGTACGTCAACCCGATGGCGATGCCTGCTGGGCCGTCGCCGAGCGGAGCACCCAGGGCTGGCGCGGGTCGAGGAGGGCCGCGTGCCGGAGGGCAACCGCGTCCGCTATGAGGTCCTGCGGCACTTCGGATACTTCGTCACCGAGTCCTCCGAGCACTTCGCCGAGTACGGCGCGAGCATCGTCAACGCCTGCGAGACCGGGGAATCGTTCCGCTTCAACGGCAACGTCCCCAACACGTACGCCGGCGGGCAGCTGATCGACAACCTGCCCGCCGACTGCTGCGTCGAGGTCCCGTGCCTCGCGTCGGCGCGCGGCATCGAGCCGGAGCCCGTGGGCGCGCTGCCACGGCACCTCGCAGCGCTCATGCAGATCAACGTCAACGCCCAGGGGCTCACGGTCGAGGCCGCGCTCACGGGCTCGCGCGAGACCGCGCGCCACGCCGCGATGCTCGACCCGCGCACCGGCGCCGAGCTGCCGCTGGACGAGATCGCCCGGCTCGTCGACGAGCTGTTCGAGGCCCACGGGGACTGGATCGCGCCCGTGCGCTGACCGCACCGGACGCTACCCGGCGCAGTAGCCGGTCAGCCGCGCTTGCGCGTGCCGCCGGTGCCGCGATCCTCGGTGATGCGAACCGTGGAGGGCAGCGGCTTGACGTCGCTAACGTGGTGCGCGACGCTGGCCGCCCCTGCGGCGGCCGACACCAATCTCATGCAGGTCACGGCCGACCACGAGCCGTCCGGAGAAGTTCTTTCCGGCTTTGCGCCAACGGGCGTCCGGATTGTTCGCGGGGGCCAGGTGGGAAAGCACCAGGGTCTTCACTTCGGCCCGTTCGGCGACGGCGCCCACGTCCTCGATGGTGGTGTGCGCGTCCAAAAGGTGCCGGATGAGGGCCTTCGCCCTTGGCTCGCTGGGATCGGGGAACAGCGACATCACCCAGCGGCGGTCGATCACCTCGTGGACCAGTACGTCCGCGCCCCGAGCCAGGCTGACGAGATTCTCGGACGGGGCCGTGTCGCCGGAGAAGACGACTGCCCCATCGTCGCTGTCGAAGCGGAAGGCGAACGCAGGGAAGACAGGGGCGTGCTGAACGAGCGTCGCGGTGACGCGGACGTTGTCGTCCTCCACCACCGAGAAGGGCGCCATCGGCGGTGCCGGGTCGACGTTCGGGTCGGAGACGACACCTGGCGGAAGGGCGATGTCGTGGGGCTCGATCAGCGTCCTCGGATCCCTGGCGCGGTTGTCGCGCATCCGGTCGTTGATGTCAGCCGCATAGGCCTGCAGCAGGGATTCGGTCATCTCGACGGTGCCCGGGGTCGGATTCCCCGGATTGACGACCGGAGGCGGCGGGGCGGGGCCGAAGACCGGCGGAAGCTTTCCCCGGTTGCCGGGACCGTAGACCTGGACCGGCTCTAACGCGTTCGGAAGACCCTGGAAGAGCCCAAACAACCAGACATTGGGGTAGTCGATGATGTGATCCGAGTGCAGGTGCGTGAGGAATATGCCGCGAAGCCTCTCCAACCCGTCGTTGACCCCTGTTCCGCCCAATCCCGCGCGCCGGTACTGGCGGCCTACGCCCTCCCCGCAGTCGACGAGGTAGACGGAACCGTTCACGACGACAGCCGAGGAGATCCCCTCACGCCTGGTCTCATGCCACCAAACCGGCCCTCCGGCGGTGCCAAGCAGCACAACCCGAGTTCTGAAGCCCCGCGCCGAACTTGGCGGAGCCGCGTGCGCCCGGTCGACCGGGCGGGCTGACGCTGATGCGATCGAGCTTGCGCCGGCCAAGCCGGCGCCGGCGATCGCCGCGCTGCCCGTCATGAACCCACGGCGCGACAGCCTTTGCTCTGCGGCCAACTCGACGGCCTCACGGATGTAGTCGCACATCTTCTTCCTCCTCGCGGGCGCCTGGCCCATCGGATGGGCGAAGGTCGCGGCCGAGGCTCCGTGGAGCCCGCGCGGCAGCTCGCCCCGGTTGAGCTCCCCGAGTGGGGTAGCCTACCCGGCGCTCGCCTCCTCCTCGAGCGCCGGGACGGGGCGCGCGCTGTTGCGTGACCGCGGCGGTGAAGAGCGCCCAGCGGTTCCAAGGCGGGCGGCGCTACAGCGCGCGGCGCTTCAAGACGCCAGAAGCGCGGCGGACGATCAGCCCCGAGCCTGCGGCCAGGCGTCGAGCGCGACGTGGCCGGTCAGCTCGGCCACGCACGCGCGGCTTCGCCGTCTAGGCGCGAGCGGCTGCCTGGTGGCGGTAGAAGTCGACCGGCTCGGGCGTCAGTGGGGTGTTGCCGAGGATCAGGTCGGCTGACTTCTCGGCGGTCATCATCACCGGCGCGTAGATGTTGCCGTTGGTGACGTAGGGGAACACCGAGGCGTCCACCACGCGCAGGCCGTCCAGGCCGCGCACGCGCATCGACAATGGGTCCACGACGGAGCGCTCGTCGATTCCCATGCGCGCCGTGCACGACGGATGCAGCGCGGTCTCGGCGTCCCTGCGGACCCAGTCGAGGACCTGCTCGTCGCTCTCGACCGCCTTGCCCGGCGACAGCTCGCCGCCGCTGAACGGCTCGAACGCCGGCGCGTCGAGGATGCTGCGCGTGACGCGGATCGCCTCGACCCACTCGCGCCGGTCCTGCTCGGTCGAGAGGTAGTTGAAGCGCAGCGCGGGCTTGCGCCGCGGGTCCGAGCTGACCGCCTTGCACGTGCCGCGCGCGTCGGAGTACATCGGGCCGATGTGGACCTGGTAGCCGTGCCCGCCGCCGCCGGGCGGCAGCGTGCCGTCGTACCGGACGGCGATCGGCAGGAAGTGGAACATGAGGTTCGGGTAGGCGACGTCCTCGTTGGAGCGCACGAAGCCCCCCGCCTCGAAGTGGTTGGTCGCGCCGGGGCCCGACTTGCGCAGCAGCCACTCCAGGCCCACCTTCGGGCGGTTGCGCGTCGCGAAGTACGGCGCCATCGACACGGGCTGCGTGCACGAGTGCTGGACGTAGACCTCGAGGTGGTCCTGGAGGTTCTCCCCCACGCCGGGGAGGTCGGCGACCACACCGACGCCGAGCGCCTCGAGCTCGGCGGCCGCACCGATGCCCGAGAGCTGGAGCAGCTGCGGTGAGTTGATCGCGCCGCCGCACAGGACGATCTCGCCGGCGCGCACGGTCTCGGTCCCGCGCCGGCCCGCTCTGGCGTACTCGACTCCGACGGCCCGGCCGCGCTCGAAGCGGATCCTCGTGGCGAGCGCGAATGGCCGGACGTCGAGGTTCGGGCGCCCCATCGCCGGGTGCAGGTAGGCGCGCGCGGCCGAGAGCCGGCGGCCCTCGTGCACGTTGCGGTCGAACGCCGCGAAGCCCTCCTGGCGGTAGCCGTTGACGTCGTCGGTGAGCGGGTGGCCGGCCTCCTGGACCGCGGCGAAGAACGCGTCGAACAGCGGGCCCCTGGCCGGCCCACGCTCGAGCACGAGCGGCCCGTCGTGGCCCCGGAACCGGTCGTCGGCCGCCGCGGCCAGGCACGACTCCATGCGCTTGAAGTACGGCAGGCAGTGCGCGTGGTCCCACGTCTCCATCCCGGGGTCCGACGCCCAGCGCTCGTAGTCCATCGGGTTGCCGCGCTGGAAGATCATCCCGTTGACCGAGCTGGACCCGCCGAGCACCTTGCCGCGCGCGTGGTAGATGCGCCGGCCGTCCATGTGCGGCTCGGGCTCGGACTCGTACTTCCAGTCGTAGAAGCGGCTGCCGATCGGGAACGCGAGCGCGGCCGGCATGTGGATGAAGACGTCCCAGGACCAGTCGGGGCGGCCGGCCTCGAGCACGAGCACGCGGTTGCCGGGGTCCTCCGAGAGCCGGTTGGCGAGGGCGCCGCCGGCAGAGCCCCCGCCGACGATCACGAAGTCATAGCGGGAGTCGGTCACACGGCTGATATATCACAGCCTGCCGACCGCTGCCAACGTGCCCCGCGTCCGATGTGGGCGCACGTTGCAGCGGTGCGGTCACCTGGACGACGCCGGCACCTTCCGGGCGGCACCGGTCGGCCCCTCGTTGACACGGTCGAATCGAGTTTCCGGCCGGGCGGGAGAAAGCCCGGCGAATCGGCGCAGGGCGTCAACCAAAGCAGGGGGTTCCCATGACTAGACCGTCGAGAGGACGGCGGCTCGGGCTGGCCGTCGCCTCCGGACTCGCGCTCGCCGCGGCCGTGACGACGCCTGCCGGCAGCTCTCGCGGCGGCCGCAGCTCATCGACACCCCGGCGTGCGCCGGGCCGAGCAGATCTCGGTGCAGAAGCTGCGCTCCTACGGGCTGAACGTGTCCACCGGCGGACGGGATCCAGCGGGGCTCGATCCAGTACATCTTCAACTACCCCGGGCGATCCCCTGACCCCAGGCGTGCCCGCGGTGCCGTGCACCCAGCGGATCGATCCCGCGGAGGCGGGCAGCCTCCCGCGCATCCCGACGACCCCGATCTCCTACGGCGACGCCCAGCCGCTGCT
>JBPCNM010000200.1:0-8178 GCA_051001255.1 Solirubrobacteraceae bacterium | reverse complement strand
CTCGAGCGGCTGGGCGAAGGGACGTCGTATGAGCTCAAGCGCACGGCGGCCGCCTCGGTCGGCAACTTCTGGTCGGTCCCGCACTCTCAGCTCTACGCCGAGCCCGAGCGGCTCGAGCGCGCCGGATATCTCACCGGCGAACGCGAGGACTCAGGCCGCCGGCGCAAGCTCTACCAGCTGACCCGACGCGGCCAGGACGCGCTGGAGGCGTGGCGGCGCGATCCCGACACGGACGGCCAGGTCGAGCTGCGCGACCCGTCGCTGCTCAAGCTCGCCATGGGCGCCGACCCCGCCATCCTCGCGCCCGCGCAGCTCGCGGCGCACCGGCACACGCTGGCCGCCTACGAGCGCCGCCGCGCGCAGGACCCGGGCACGGGCCCACGGGGTGCCTGGCACACCCTCGACGCCGGCATCGCCCACGAAGAGGTCTGGGTCCGCTTCTGGGCCGACCTGGCTCAGCGCTACTCCTGAGCTGAGTCGGGCGAGACTCCGATTCGGTCAGACGGGCGCGCCGAGCGCGGCGGACACCGCGTGGCCGCTGGCGACGACCAGAGGGGTGAACGTGCGGACCTGCTCCGCGTCCAGGTCGAAGGCGAGTGCGGAGAGGCTGAGCCCGCCGATCGGGATGCGCCGGTGGTCGTGCACCGCGACGCCGATGCAGCGGGTGTGGACCTCGTTCTCCTCGTTGTCGATGGAGAAGCCCCGGCCGCGGATCGTGCGCAGCTCGGCCAGCAGGGCGTCCGGGCTCGTGATCGTGTGCTCAGTGCGGCGTGGCAGCCTCGTGCGCCCGATGATGACGAGGACCTCCGCCTCGGAGAGCTCGGCCAGCAGGGCCTTGCCGATCGCCGACGAGTGCAGCGGCAGTGACCGCCCCACGCGCGAGCGCATGTGGTAGGAGCGCCGGCCGTCGAGCTTGTCGACGTAGACCGCCTCGTCGCCCGTGCGCAGCGCGAAGTGCACCGTGTGGCCGGTGCGGTCTCGCAGCGCCTCGAGGAAGGGCCGCGCCGCGCGCGCCGTCGCCGATTCGCCCGTCGCACGCCCAAGCACCCCGAGCGCCCGTGCGCCGAGCGCGTAGCGGCGGTCCGGTGTCTCGCTCGCCCAGCCCGTCGACACGAGCTCCTGGAGGATGCGGTGCACCGTCGACGTCGGTAGGCCCGTCATGCGCGCCACGGCGGACAGCTGCCGCTGCTCCACCAGCGTCTCGACCACCGCGAGCATCTTGCCGATGGCCGACATCCGCTCCTGGCCCGGCGTGACGCTCATCGCGCCATCCAGCCGCCATCGACCGTCAACACGTGCCCGTGCACGTAGTCCGCCGCGGGCGACGCAAGGAAGACGATCGCCCCGGCGACGTCGTCCGGCTCGGCCCACCTGCCCGCGGGCGTGCGCTCGCGGATGGCGCGCTCGCGCTCGGCGTCCTCGCGCAGCGGCGCCGTGTTGTCGGTGGCGACGTAGCCCGGTGCCACCGCATTGACGTTGACCCCGGCGGGCGCCCACTCGCTGGCGAGCGCCCGCGTGAGCCCCGCCACCGCGTGCTTGGCGGCCGCGTAGGCCGGCACGCCCACGCCGCCCTGGAAGGAGAGCAGCGAGGCGACGTTGATGATCTTGCCGCGGCCCCGCTCGAGCATCGGCGCGCCGAGCGCCTGGCTGAGCAGGAAGACGGCGTCGAGGTTCACGTCGAGGACTGCACGCCAGTCGCTCCAGCTCGTCTCGACGGCCGGGCCGCGCCGGATGATCCCCGCGTTGTTGACGAGGATGTCGACCTCGCGGTCGGCGAGCAGCGCGGCGGCGCACGATCGCACGGCGTCGAGCTCGGCCAGGTCGGTCAGGACGCAGGTCGCCTCGCGCCCCAGGTCGCGCACCTTGCCGGCCACCTCCTCGAGGCCGCCGCTGCGCCCCCAGAGGACGACGTCGGCGCCCGCCGCGGCAAGGGCGAGCGCCGCGGCGCGGCCGATGCCGGTGCGCGGCCCCGTGACGAGCGCGGTTCGCCCGGCCAGCCCGAATCGTCCTTCCAGCCAGCCTCCTGTCACCGCAGGTCCCCTGTCGCCACCGGGTCCATGTCGTCATAGGTGAGGTTCTCTCCGCCCGTCGCCCAGACGAAGCGGTAGCCGCTCGTGCCCGCGCCGGTGTGGATCGACCAAGGCGGGCTGATCACCGCCTCCCGGTCGGCGACGATCAGGTTGCGCGTCGCGTCCGGGCGGCCGCAGAGGTGGACGACGCGCTGGTCCTCCGGGAGCCCGAAGTAGAGGTACACCTCGGTGCGCCGCTCGTGCAGATGGGCCGGCATCGTGTTCCAGACGCTACCCGGCGCGAGCGTGGTGACGCCCATGGCGAGCTGCGCCGACTGCACGCCGCCCGACCACACGTGCTTGCGGATCGTGCGGACGTTGGCCTGCTCGGGCTCGCCGAGCGTCACGGCGTCGGCCGCGTCGCGGCGGCTGAGGACGGCCGGGTGCTCGGCGTGTGCGAGCGTCGACACGAGGTAGAAGGCGGCGCCCTCGCCCCCGAACGCGACGGGGCCCGTCCCCTTGCCGAGATAGAGCACGTCTTCCGCCTCCATTGTGTGGCGCGCGCCGCCGGCCTGGACCTCGCCCGGGCCGGCGAGGCAGACGATGCCGGCCTCCCGGCGGTCCAGGAGCTCCTCGGCCCGCAGCTCTTCGGGGCACGGCAACGGCACGGGCGCGGCGGCCGTCAGCACGCCGCCGACCACGAGCCGGTCCTCGTGCGCGAGCGCCAGCCGCGCCTCGCCGGGCGCGAACAGGCCGTCGAGCAGGACCCGGGCGCGCAGGCCCGCGGTGGTCAGGACCGCCAGCTCGGTTGGGTGCACGGCGTAGCGGGTGTCGAGGTCGCCCATCTGGGCTCCTTTCCGTCACACGGGAAGCTTTCCCTCCCAGGGAGAACGCCGGGTAGTATGCCGGAGACGCAGCTCGCTCGTCGGCAGCCATGCACCGGTTCTGACGAGGCCAACCCATGGGAGGTGGGGCGATGCGCAGCAGGGTCCACTGGAAGCAGGCCGTCCTGGCGATCCTCGCGGGGGTCTGTCTCGTCGTGCTCGCGGGCTGCGGGTCGCCCGGGGAGGAGGCCGCGCCCGAGCCGGAAGCGCAGGCGACGAAGATCGATCCCGCGAGCTTCCGCGGGAAGACGCTGACCTACGTCTACTTCACCGACGGCCCGGACGAGCAGGCCACGCGCAAGCTGATCGCGCGCTTCGAGCAGGAGACCGGCGCGAAGGTGAAGCTCCAGATCGTCGCGTTCGACGACCTGGAGACCTCGCTGCAGACCCGCCTGTCCGGCGGCAACGTGCCCGATGTCGCGCGGCTCGACACGATCTTCCCCTACCGCGACGACCTGATCGACCTGTCGCAGTACTTCGGCGCGGGCCTCAAGGACCAGTTCCTGCCCGGCCCGCTCAACGGCGCGATCGGCGACGACGGGCAGCTGCTCGCCGTGCCGAGCGACCTGACCATGAACGGCCCGTTCGTCAACGTCGCCCAGTTCGAGAAGGCCGGCGTGCCGCTGCCCACCGCCAAGGAGCCGTGGACGGTGGACGAGATGGTCCAGGCCGCTGAGAAGGTGCAGCAGGCCAACGGCACCGACTTCGCGCTCGCGATGGACAAGTCCGGGCACCGCGTCAGCACGATCCTCAGCCAGTACGGCACGACGCTGATCTCCGCGGACGGCGAGGAGGCACTCGACCCGGCGAAGGGCGGCAAGGCGCTCGACCTCGTCACCGGTCTGCTGCGCAGCGACAAGCTCTCCAGGGACTTCTGGCTCGAGTCCGGCAGCCGGTACGCCGGCGCCAACGAGATCTTCCTCGCCGGCGCCGCGCCGATCTACCTGTCGGGCAACTGGCAGGTGTCGCAGTTCGCCGAGAACGCGGGCTTCGACTGGGCCGTCGTGCCCAACCCGTGCGCCGAGCGCTGCGGCGGCTTCCCCGGCGGCAAGTTCATGGGCGCGTTCCGGGAGAGCGAGAACCCCGAGCTCGGCGCCTACTTCGTCGAGTGGATGAACCGGACCGAGAGCCAGCGCAGCTTCGTCAAGGACTCCCTGTTCCTCCCCACGCGCAAGGACCTGGCGGAGAGCGGCATCGAGTACGCGAGCCGCAACGACGACATGGCCGTCTTCCAGAAGGACGTCGAGGAGACCCCGGCGGACAGCTTCGCGTCCGTCTACAGCCCGGCGTTCTCCGGGTCCGCCGACGCCCTTGTGGCAGAGATCGACAAGGTGGTGGCCGGCCGCGAGGACGTGGCCGCGGCCGTCGAGCAGATCAAGCAGGAGACGAGCGAGCTCGTCGAGGACACCAGCCGGTGAGCGGGAGCGTCGCCGACGGCGCTCCGGCCGGAGTGCGGTCGGGCGCCGGCCGGTCGCGGCACCGGCGCCGCGGGTCGCCGAAGTCCCGCGGCCAGCGGTGGGCGCCCTACCTCTTCATCGCGCCCAACCTCGCGATCTTCCTGCTGTTCGTCATCTGGCCCGCGCTCAACGGCTTCAACATCAGCCTGTATGACAGCACCAACGGCCGCACCTTCACCTGGGCCGGGCTGGACAACTACCGCGACGTCGTCACCGACGAGGACTTCGTCGCGGTGGTCGGACACACGCTCGTGTTCGTCGTGTGCTTCGTCGTGCTCGTCACGGCCACGTCGATCGGGCTGTCCGTGGTGCTGGACGCCCAGCGCCGTGGGCGGGCGGTGTTTCGCGCGGCCTACTTCCTCCCGGTCCTGCTTTCGCCCATCGTCGTCGGCGTGATCTGGAACTGGGCCTTGGACCGCCAGGTCGGGCTCGTCAACACCTTGCTCGACCTCGTCGGCCTCGGCCGGCCCGGTTGGCTCGTGGAGTCCTCGCTGGCGATGGCCTGCACGATCTTCGTCGGCATCTGGATCCACCTCGGCTTCTACTCGATCATCCTGCTGGCCGGGCTGCAGGGCATCGACCCCTCGCTCTATGAGGCGGCGCGCCTGGACGGGGCCACGGCGTGGCAGCGCTTCCGCCATCTGACGTTGCCGCTCCTGCGCCCGACCACGCTGGTCGTCGTGATCCTCGCGACGATCAACGGCTTCCAGTCGTTCGACTTCATCTACACGCTCACGGGCGGCGGGCCCGTCGGGGGGACGACCCTGATCGTGCAGTTCATCTACGAGCGCGCGTTCGAGTCGCCGATTCGCTACGGCCTGGCGAGCGCGGCGGGCGTGATGCTGTTCACCGTCGTCTTCGCCGTCACGGCCCTCAACTACCTCGTCGGGCGCCGGAGCGAGGCGATATGAGCAGCGCCACGGTGGGGACTCCGCGCGGGCCGCAATGGACGTCGACGGGCCGACCGCCCGGCCTCGGGCGGCTGCTGCGCACGGTCGGGCTGACCGCCGGCGCGCTCGTGGTCATCGCCCCGGTGATGTGGGCGGCGCTGTCGTCGTTCAAGACCACCTCGGAGCTCTCGCGGCGCCCGCCCGCGCTGCTGCCGCAGACCTTCTCGTTCGAGAACTACGGCGAGGCCCTCGGGTCGTTCGACTTCACGACCTACCTGATCAACAGCGTCATCGTCACGATCGCCGCGACGCTGCTGACGCTCGCCATCAACACGATGGCCGCGTACGCGCTGGCCAAGTACAACTTCCGCGGCCGCGACGGGCTGTTCCTGCTCACGCTGGCCACGATCATGATCCCCCTCCAGGTGATCCTGCTGCCGGTCTACGAGGTGGTCTCCTCGCTCGGGCTGGTGAACTCGCTGCTGGGGCTGATCATCCCGGCGGCGGCCACGCCGACCGGCGTGTTCGTGCTGCGCCAGTACATGCTCACGATCCCCGACGACCTGATCGAGGCCGCGCGCATCGACGGGGCGGGCGAGTTCGCCATCTTCCGCCGCGTCGTCCTGCCGCTGTGCGTGCCGGCGCTCGCGGTGGTCACGATCTTCTCGGTCATCTGGCGCTGGAACGACTTCCTCTGGCCGCTCGTCGTCGCCCAGGACGAGAGCGTCTACACGCTGCCGGTGGCGCTGGCCCGGCTCAACAGCCAGCAGGTCATCCCGTTCAACCTGGTGCTGGCCATGTCGGTGCTCTCGATCGTCCCCGTCGTGATCATGTTCCTACTGCTGCAGCGCCACATCGTCACCGGGATCGCGCAGACGGGCCTCAAGTGAGCCTCCTGCCCACCGGCCGGACGGTGCACGGCCTCGACCTGCGCGGTACCGTCCGCGACTGGCTGGTGAGCCCGGCGTGGTCGGCGCCGTGCAGCGACCTCGACGCGGTGCTGGAGCGCAGCGGCTCGCCGTGGGGGCCGGACGGGCGCTGGGTGCTGACCAACCACCCCGACGTGGCGCCGCTCAAGGAGCGGCTGTATGCGCGGCGGCCGCTCGTGCTCGACCAGGTCGTGCCGGAGCCGCTCGAGGGCGGGCCGGTCGCGTGGCGCGCGCCGGGCGGCGGGACCGACACGGGTACGTGGCGCCGCGTGCACACCAAGCCGGACGGCTTCGCCGACTGGAGCGAGTTCCGGCACGCGCCCGAGTACCGGCACGCGCTGGCCGCCGCCGTGCTCGAGGTCGACCAGCCCGAGTGGCGCACGCTGGTCGTGGCGAGTACCGGCCCGGTGGCGGTCTGGGTGGCCGACGAGCTCGCGGGCGTGTTCACCGAGACGGGCTACATGGACCCGGTCGAGCATCGCCTGGCGGTGCGCCTGCCGTCGGGGACGACGCGCGTGCTCGTCGCGTCCTGGCAGGCGGCGTTCCGCGAGGTCCGGCACATCGTCCGCCTGCGCGTGGAGGGGCTGCCGCTGCGCGTCGTCATCCCGTCGCCGGAGGCCGACGAGTTCGCCGCCGCGGTGGCCGAGCGGGTGCTGGACGAGGTCGGCGTCCGCTCGTGGGCGCTGCCCGGTGGTGCCGCGGAGCTGCGCGGTCCCCCGGGCGCCGCCCTGCGCGTCGGCCTCCAGGACGGAACCACGGTGAGGGTGCGGCTCCAGGACGGCACGGCGGCGCTGCGGCCCCGATCCGCCGAGGAGGGCGAGCGGGGCTCTGCCTCGATGCTCGACACCGGCGAGAGCGTGCTGGCGGTGGCGATGGACGACGACCGCTGCCCGGTGGTGCGGGAGCTGCGCGTCGCGCGGTTGCCCGAGGCCCACCGCGACGCGCCGGTGGGCGACCCGGCGGCGTGGCGCGCCGAGCTCCTGGCGCACGTGGCGGGCGGTGAGCCGTCCGTCGGCCGGGCGCTCGCTCGCGCGGCGCTCGACCCTGCGGCGCCGTTGGACCCCGCCGACCTGGGGACGGCGCTCACGATGGTGCGCGACCGTTTGGACTGCGCGGACTTCGAGGCCGTCGGGCTCATGCTGCTGTGGCATCGGGTGCCCGTGGATCGGTGGCCGCGCGGCGCGCGTGAGCGCGTCCGCGACGCCCTGCTGGGCTTCCGCTACTGGATCGACCAGCCCGGCCTGGACGCGATGTGCTTCTTCACTGAGAACCACCAGCTCGTGTGGCACGCCGCCGAGGTGCTGGCCGGCGAGGCGCTGGCCGGTGAGCGCTTCGCGGAGACCGGGTGGACGGGGCGCGAGCACGCCGGCCACGGCCGCGGGCAGCTCGTCGAGTGGATGCGTCGCAGGCTCGCGGGCGGGTTCAGCGAGTTCGACTCCAACGCGTACCTCGCGATCGACGCGCTCGCGCTGGTGTCGCTGGTGGAGCACGCGTCCGACCCGGCGGTCCGCCGCCTCGCCGAGGCGCTGCTCGACAAGCTCCTGCTGACGCTGGCCGCGAACTCGCTCCGCGGGATCCACGGGGCCGCCCACGGCCGCTCGTACACGCCGACGCTGCGCTCCTCGCGGTTCGAGGAGACGGCGCCGATCATGTGGGCGCTGTGGGGCATGGGCGCGCTGAACCACGCGGTCCTGCCCGCGACGGCGCTCGCCACCGCCCGCGTGTACACGCTCCCGCCCGTCGTGCGAGCGATCGCGCACGACACGGCCTCGACCTGGGAGGGCCGGCAGGTCTACCGCGGGGAGTACCGCTTCGAGCACGACCTCCTGCGCCGGCCCTACGGCTCGGACCTGCGGGTGTGGCGCACGGCGGACGCGATGCTCTCGTCCGTGCAGGACTACCGGCCCGGGCTGCCGGGGCTGCAGGAGCACGTCTGGGGCGCGACGCTGGGCGCCGAGGTGCAGGTGTTCGCCACCGAGCCGCCGAACGACGCCCACGCAGCCGCCGCG
>JBPCNM010000199.1:0-2960 GCA_051001255.1 Solirubrobacteraceae bacterium | reverse complement strand
GTAGTAGCCCTTTTCCGGGTGCCCGCGCCCGATCGGCGTGCGGACCGCCTCGACGATGACCACTCCTCGCCCATCCTGCATTTACGCGACCTCCACTCGCTCGGCGTCAGGCCGCGTAGTGTACGGCGTTGACTTACCAGTCAACGAAGGGGATCGACACCGTGTCAGAACGGATCGGGATCGCCGGGGGCGGCGCGATCGCCGCTGGAATCGCATGCGTCGCGGCCGAGCACGGCCAGGTCGTGCTGTGGGCGCGCCGTCCGGACGCCGCCAATGCCAAAGTGGAGAAGCTGATCGAGCGGCGCGGCGGCCTGGGCGCGGGCAACGTGGCGGTGTCCAGCGACCTCGACATCCTCGGCGACGCGACGTTCGTCGTCGATGCGATCGCCGAGGAGCACGGCGCGAAGGCGGCGTTGCTGCGCAGCCTCGGCGATGCCGCCACCAACGGCACGATCCTCGCCACGACCACGTCGGCCCTGTCCGTGGCGGGGCTCGCCCGGGAGACCGGGCGGCCGGAGCGCTTCGTCGGGCTGCACGTCTTCAATCCCGTGCCCAAGATGGACCTGGTCGAGCTCGTCTTCCCGCCCGAGGCCGACGACGAGACCCGCGATCGCGCCCGTGCCCTCTGCTCCGCGCTCGGCAAGACCGCGGTCGAGGTGCCCGACACCCCCGGCTTCGTGGTCAACCGGCTGCTGTTCGGGTTCCTGTTCGACGCCGTGGCGCTACTGGAGGAGAGCGGACTGGAGCCCAAGGCGATCGACGACTGCATGCGGATGGGCGCGGGCCACCCGATGGGACCGCTCGCACTGCTCGACTACGTGGGGCTCGACGTGGCGGCGGCGATCGGGCGCTCGATAGGCGCGAGCGTGCCGGCCCGCGTCGAGGCGATGGTCGCGCAGGGAGAGCTGGGCAAGAAGGTGGGGCGCGGCTTCTTCCTCTATTGAGCCGAGCCGCGAAATGTTTAGCGGAGATTGAGGTGGCGTTGGGAGTATGCCGATTGCGACGAACGTACCCCTCATCGCAACCCCTCCTCCAGAAACACTACGGCCGCCGGACTCGCTCCCCTGAGTCCGGCGGCAGTATGTGTTTCTCTCGGTCGATCCTCCCCAGGATCTCCCTCTCTCCTCCTCAACCGCCGAAGCGGTCTCGTCGGTTGGCGGGCAAGGTAGCGCGTCTTGCCCATTTGTGCAATCTGCCACGCAGGTAGCGATCTGCTACCGGGTTCGCGCCGATTGCTGACAAAGCGGTGTGAAGGCGCGTTCAGGACGACGAGGCGGCCTGCTGCTCTTTCCGCTGGCGGATGCGCACGGCCTCGATCCGGTTCTCCCGCACGGACTCCACGCGGATCGTGTAGCCGTTGTGCTGGATCGTGTCGCCGCGCTTGGGCAGGCGCCCGAGCTCGCCGAACACGAACCCGCCGACGGAGTTGTAGGCGTCGGAGTCGACCGGCAGGTGCAGCCCGTAGTCCTCGAGGTCGGTGATCGCGACGTGGCCGCGGATGAACCAATCGCCGTTGGCCAGGCGCCGCACGGCCCCGCCGAGCGGGTCGGTCTCGTCGTCGATCTCGCCCACGACCTCCTCGATGATGTCCTCGACCGTGACGATGCCGGCCGTGCGGCCGTACTCGTCGATCACGATCGCCAGCGACGTGCGCTGGCGCTGGAGGTCGGCCAGCAGGTCGTCGAGGGCCTTGGTCTCGGGCACAATCGGCGCCTCGCGCACGAGCCCCTCGATCGTCGCCTCCGGGCCCTGGGTCAGCAGCAGCTGGGCCAGGGCGTTGGCGTGCACGATGCCCTTGACGCGGTCGTGGTTCTCGTCCTCGGTCACGACCAGGCGCGTGTGGCCGGAGGAGATACAGCGGCGCAGTGCCGTCTCCACGTCCTCGGACAGGTCGACGGTGACGACGGCCGGCGCGGGCGTCATCACCTGGCGCGCCTCCTGCTCGTGCAGGTGGAAGACGCCGGTGAGCATCCCCGCCTCGCCGGGATCGAGCTTGCCGCCGGTCAGCGACTGGTGGATCAGCACCTTCAGCTCCTCGGCCGTCTCCCCCTCGTCCAGGTTGCCGCCGGTGCGCACGCCGATCAGCCGCAGGATCGCGTTCGAGGCCGCGTTGAGCAGGTGGATGAACGGATGGAACGCGCGCGTGAACAGATAGAGCGGCCGGGCCACGAAGCGGGCGACGGGCTCTGACTTCTGGATCGAGTAGATCTTCGGAACCTGCTCGCCGATCGTGATGTGCAGCGAGGTCGAGATGATGTAGGCGAGCGCGAGCGAGATCGCGAGCGACAAGCCGTGCGAGATGCTCGTCCCGATCAGATCCTCGAAGATCGAGGCGATGGCCGGCTCGCCCAGGAAGCCGATGCCCAGCGATGTGAGCGTGATGCCGAGCTGGCAGGAGGAGAGGTAGCGCGAGAGGTCGTCGGCGATCTCGACCGCCTGCTGAGCGCCGCGCTTGCCGTGCTGGGCCTCGGTCTGGAGGTGGGCCTTGCGCGCGCGCACGAACGCGAACTCCGCGGCCACGAAGAAGCCGTTGAGGAGCACGAGCACCAGGACGGCGAGGAGCAGCAGCGCCGTGATCATGCGCGCAAGCGGGAGCGCCGGGGCGGCGCGCCGCTACTTCGGGATGCGTCGTCGTCGTTCATCAGGGCGACGCGGCGAGCGTAGCAAGCCGCGAGGCGGTCACCGGCGGTCTGGCGACCCGCTGACGGCGTCGTCGATCCGCCGCGCGAGCGCGTGATCGGCGTCGGTCAGCCCGCCCTCGGAGTGCGTGGAGAGCATCAGGCGCACCTTGTTGAACCCGTGCACCAGGATGTCAGGGTGGTGGTTGACCTCCTCGGCGACGTCCGCTACGCGGTTGACGAACGCCATTGCCGCGGCGAAGTCGGGGAACTCGAAGTCGCGCTCCAGCACGTCGGGTCGCTGCGACCAGTCGCTCATCGGGCCTCCGGCCATACTTGTGG
>JBPCNM010000198.1:0-5668 GCA_051001255.1 Solirubrobacteraceae bacterium | reverse complement strand
GTCGACGCGATCCTGCTCGACCCCGAGCGGCTGGCGGGCATGGCGGCCGCGGCCGCGCGCCTGGCGCGCCCGGATGCGGCGCGCGACGTCGCCCGCGCGGTGCTCGCAGCGGCGTCCGCATAGGGTCGGGACCCCATTCGTCCACTGCCGGAGGTTTGTTCAAGTTCTCTGCCGTCCGGGCCGTTGAAAGACCTCAGAGCGCGGCACCACCCGGCGCTCGAGAGCACACATGACCCCTCACGCCAAGCAGCCGACCCGGCGGCGCGCCCGCCCGTTCGCCGACGCGAGCGGCTCCACGATGGTGGAGTTGCTCGTCGTCATCCTGATCGTGGGCATCCTCGCGATGATCGCGCTGCCGGCGTTCCTGAGCCAGCGCACGAAGGGCCAGGACTCCGAGGCGCAGCTCACGCTGCGCACCGCGGCGGTGGCCCTCGCCACATATCACACCGACCACGCCACGCACGACGCGACCAGGGCCGAGCTGCTCGCGATCGAGCCCGCGCTCGGCGAGGCCACCGCCGAGCTGGCGGTGAGCGGCACGGCGGACAGCTTCACGGTCTCGGAGAGGTCTGCCGGCGGCACGACGTTCACGCTCGCCCGCACGCCGGACGGCACGACCACCCGCTCGTGCTCGGACCCCGGGCGCGGCCTGTGCCGCGACGCGGTCGGCGCCGACGGCAACCGCTGGTGAGTCAGGCGGCGCGCAGCAGCGCCCGCTCGACGACCACCGCCAGCGCCAGCGCCTTGTAGCCGACGTCGTCGAACAGGACCACGACCGCGTCGTCGTCGTAGCGCTGCACGACGCCCTCGCCCCAGTCGCCGTGGGCGACCCGCGAGCCGACCGCGAACGGCACGTCGTCCGGCGCAGCGGCGGCCTCCGTGCGGCCCGCCAGGCAGTTGTCGCAGCGCCCGCACGGCGGCGCGAACGGCTCACCGACGTACGACAGCACGAACGCCCGGTGGCAACCGTCGGTCTCGGCGTAGGAGCGGATCATGTCCACGCGCGAGCGATCGAAGGAGCGCCGGTTCTCCTCGGCGGCGGCGGCCGCCTCGATCGCCGCGCGGCGCGGTGGCGCGCCGGGCGCCGGCGCCACCTCGCCGTCGGGCAGCACCTCGACGGCACCGATCTCCTCGAGCCGCGAGACCGCGGTCGCGAGCTTGGTCTCGCTCAGCGCGGTGGCGGACTCCAGCCGGGCGGACGCGACCGGCTCGCCCGCTTCGATGACAGCCGCGAGCACGGTCGCGATCTCGGCCACGTCGACCTGGCCGCCGCCGTCGGCGAAGAAGCGCCGCAGCCCGAGATCCTCGGCCCGGTAGAAGAGGACCGCCTCGGCCGGCTCGCCGTCGCGCCCGGCACGCCCGATCTCCTGGTAGTAGGAGTCCAGCGACTCCGAGATCTCGGCGTGGAGCACCCAGCGGACGTTCGGCTTGTCGACGCCCATGCCGAACGCGGTCGTGGCGACGACGACGTCGAGCTGGTCGTCCATGAACCGCTCCTGCGTCTCGTCGCGCTCGCCGCCGCGCATGCCGGCGTGGTAGAGGGCGGCCCGGACGCCGTGCTCGCACACGCGCGCGGCCAGCTCCTCGGCTGCCCGGCGCGTGGCGACGTAGACGATGCCGGGCGGCGTCCCGGCGGCGACGTGCTCGCGCAGTGCGCGCAGCTTGCGCTCCTCGTCGTGGAAGCGCCGCACGGAGAGGTGGATGTTGGGCCGGTCGAAGCCGCGGATCACCACTGCGGGATCGCGCAGCCCGAGCCGCTCGGCGATCTCCTCTCTCACCGGCGGTGCGGCCGTGGCGGTGAGGGCGAGCACGGTCGGCCGCCCGAGCGCCTGCACCGCGGCGCCGAGGCGCAGGTAGTCGGGCCGGAAGTCGTGGCCCCACTCCGAGATGCAGTGCGCCTCGTCGACCACGAGCAGCGACGGCTGCGCCACGGCCAGCTCGTCGAGCACGTCCGGGTTGGCGAGCTGCTCGGGCGCCAGGAAGATGAACTCCAGCGCGTCCTCGGCCAGCCTCGGCGAGCGCCGCGTCGCGCTCGGCGGCCGGCACGTTGGAGTTCAGCTGCGCGGCGCCACCGGCCGCGCGCTCGCGCAGGTCGTCGACCTGCTCGCGTTGCAGGGCGATCAGCGGGGAGACGACGACGGGGGCGCCGGGGATCAGCAGGCCGGCGATCTGGTCGATCGCCGACTTGCCCGAGCCGGTCGACATCACGACCAGCGCGTCGCGGCCCTCGAGGTCAAGTCGACAATCACCCGGGCGGTTCCGCGGGACCGCCGCCCACACCCCCGCGCGGAGACTGCGACCGCTGCGCCGCCCTCACCCCGTGCCATGCCCTCCATGCCTTGGTACGCGCCGATCCCCGCGCCAGCGCGTGCGAAGACCGCGTACGCTGCACGCCGTGAACCGCCCCTGGACCGGCCGCAGGCTGCACTTCGTGGGCATCGGCGGGGCCGGGATGAGCGGCCTCGCCCTGGTCGCGCACGCGCTCGGCGCGTCGGTGACCGGCTCGGACCGCGCCGCCGGCTCGCCGTACGCCGGCCCCCTGCGGGCGCTCGGCATCGCGCCCGCCGCCGGCCACGACGCCGCCAACGTGCCCGACGGCGCCGAGCTCGTGGTGTCCTCCGCCATCCCGCCGGAGAACCCGGAGCGCGCGGTCGCCCGCGAGCGCGGCCTGCGTGAGCTGCACCGCGCCGACCTGCTCGGCGAGGTGACCCGGTTGCGGCCGACGATCGCGGTCACCGGCACGCACGGCAAGACCACGTCGTCGAGCATGCTCGTCCACGCGCTGCGCGGCTGCGGGATGGATCCCGGCTACCTCGTCGGCGGCGCCGTGCGCTCCACGGGCGCGAACGCCGGCTGGGGCGCCGGGGAGTGGCTGGTGGTCGAGGCCGACGAGTCCGACCGCTCGCTGCTCAAGCTCGCGCCCGCGATCGCCGTGCTGACCAACGCCGAGCTCGACCACCACACGACCTACGCGTCCCAGCGCGACGTCGACGAGACGTTCCGCGCGTTCCTGGCGCTCGCCGAGCGGGCCGCCGTCGTATGGGACCGCCCGGGCCTGCTCGCCCTCGCGCCCGGCGGGATCCCCGTCGTGCCGTTCGATGCGACGCCCGAGCTCAGCGCCGGTGGATCTCGCTTCGCGCTCGACGGCGTGGAGGTCGCGCTCACCGTGCCGGGGACCCACAACGCGCGCAACGCCGCGGCGGCGCTGACCGCGGCCCGGCTGGCGGGCGCCGACCTCGCGCAGGCCGCCGCGGCGCTGCGCGACTTCCAAGGCGCCGGACGCCGCTTCGAGCGCCTGGGCACCACGTCGGCGGGCGCGCTCGTGGTCGACGACTACGCGCATCACCCGACGGAGGTCGCCGCGACGCTCGAGGCGGCCCGCACGCTGGACGCGCGCCGCGTGGTCGCCGTCTTCCAGCCGCACCTGTTCTCGCGTACGGCACGCCAGGCCGCGGAGTTCGGCGCGGCGCTGGCGGGCGCCGACGAGGTCGTGGTGCTCGACGTCTACCCGGCCCGCGAGCGCCCGGAGGACTTCCCCGGCGTCACCGGCCTGCTGGTCGCCGAGGCCGCCGCCGACGCCGCCGACGGGCGCGAGGTCGCCTGGATGCCGGGCTTCGACCAGGCCGAGGCGCTGCTGCGCGGGCGCTTGCGCGAGGGCGATCTCGTACTCACGCTGGGCGCGGGCGACGTCGACGCGCTCGGCCGCGCGCTCGTCGATCCGCCGGCGCCCGCCGGGCGTCCTGACGCACGATCGGAGCGCCCGGGGTAGGAGGCCCCGGCCGGGCGCCGAAAGGGGCACCATGGCCCGCGTCCACAGGCTGCCCTGGCGCGTGCTCGCGGGCACGCTCCTGGCGCTCGCCGGGCTCGCGCTCGGCTGGCTGTGGTTCCGGGACTCCGCCTTCGCCACGGTCGAGCGCGTCACGATCACCGGCAGCGGCTCCTCCGAGCAGGCGCAGGTGCGCGAGGCGCTCACGACCGCGGCATCCGGCATGAGCACGCTGCGGGTCGACAATGAGTCGCTCGACGAGGCGGTCGAGCCGTTCTCCTCGGTCGCCCGCCTGCGGATCCGGCCCGACTTCCCGCACGAGCTGCGCATCGAGGTGATCGAGCACGAGCCGGTCGCCACCGTCGCGTCGGGTGCGAGCAGCGTGCCGGCGACCGGCGGCGGGCTGCTGCTCGACGGCGTGCGCGCCGACGATCTCCCGGTCGTGGCCAGCAGCGCGCCGCTCACCGACGGCCGCGTCCGCGACCGGCGGGCGCTCGCCGCGCTGACGGTCGCGGGCGCCGCGCCGCCCGAGCTGCGCGCCCGCTCCGAGCGGCTCTACTACGGCCCGGCCGGGATGACGCTGGACCTGCGCGACGGGCCGGAGCTGATCTTCGGATCGGCCGGCGAGGCCCGGAGCAAGTGGCTCGCCGCTGCGCGCGTGCTCGCCGAGCCGTCCTCCGCCGGCGCCACCTACCTCGACCTGCGCGTGCCCAAGCTCGTCGCCGCAGGCGGCGTGGGACCGGTCGAGCCGGAGCCGACGGCGACCCCGGTGCCGGGCCAGGCCGTCGTACCGTCAAACCCTCAACCGTAGGCTGAGAATGCGCCCATTCTCGACCTCGGGTCGAGACTTTCTCGATCTGCAAGCGTTCTTGCCGGGGTTGCCTCGCTTTGACATCGGGAAGGAAAGCCCCGTAACGTGCTGGAATCCGCGCCCCTAAGCGAGCGCCCGTAAACGCTTGACTCTAACTCGAGGTCCGGACAGAACCCTTATGGAAGCAGGCAGCTATCTCGCAGTGATCAAGGTCGTCGGCGTCGGCGGCGGTGGAACCAACGCCGTCAACCGGATGATCGACGCAGGCCTCTCCGGCGTGGAGTTCATCGCCTGCAACACGGATGCCCAGGCGCTCCAGATGACGGACGCCGACATCAAGCTCAACATCGGCCACCAGCTGACGAAGGGGCTGGGGGCGGGCGCCAACCCGCAGGTCGGGCAGGGCGCAGCGGCCGAGTCGCGCGACGACATCAAGGAGGCGCTCAAGGGCGCCGACATGGTGTTCGTCACCGCCGGCGAGGGCGGCGGCACCGGCACGGGCGCCGCGCCGGTGATCGCCGAAATCGCCAAGAACGAGATCGGCGCGCTAACCGTGGGCGTCGTCACGCGCCCGTTCGGCTTCGAGGGCGCCCAGCGCTCGCGCCAGTCGCAGGAGGGCATCGACCGCCTGCGCGAGATGGTCGACACGCTGATCGTGATCCCGAACGAGCGCCTGCTGTCGATCGTGGAGCGGCGCACCACGATCCTCGACGCGTTCCGCGAGGCCGACAACGTCCTGCGCCAGGGCGTCCAGGGCATCACCGACCTGATCACGATCCCCGGCCTCATCAACCTCGACTTCGCCGACGTGCGCACGATCATGCACGACGCCGGCTCGGCCCTGATGGGCATCGGCACGGCCACCGGCGAGTCGCGCGCGGCGGAGGCGGCCAAGGCCGCGATCTCCTCGCCGCTGCTCGAGGAGTCCGTCGAGGGCGCCACCGGCATCCTGCTCAACATCACCGGCGGCAAGGACCTCGGGCTGTTCGAGGTCAACGAGGCGGCGGAGATCATCCACTCGGCGGCCGACTCGAACGCCAACATCATCTTCGGCGCGGTGATCGACGAGGGGATGGGCGACGAGATCCGCG
>JBPCNM010000197.1:0-5665 GCA_051001255.1 Solirubrobacteraceae bacterium | reverse complement strand
GCGCGGGCTCCGCGGGCGGGACCGGCCACCCGGGCCGCTCAGCCTCGCGGGCGCGCACGAACCGGGCGACCGCGTCGCCCTTCAGCGGCTGGTTGGTGCTGCCGACGCGCCGCAGCAGGCGCCCGTCGGGCGTCGTCACGATCCGGTCGCGCACCGCCGGGACGAGCACGAGCGTGAGCGGGACGCGCCCGACGCGGATCGCGCGGACCTCGACCTCCACGCCCGACTCGTAGGCGACGGACGTGATCCGGTCGAGCGTCTCCTGGTCGAGCGGCCGTCCGACGAGGCGGCGATCGTCGCTCACGCCGAGCGCGATCACGCCGCCTCGACTCATCGCCATCGCGGGCACCGCCTCGCGCAGGTGGTTGGCCGAGCGCTTGAAGTCGAGCGCCTCGTGCTCCACGCGCCCGACGACGCGCCAGAAGGCCCGCGGGCGCAGCGCGGCGCCGTCGGCGGGGAGATGATGCCATGGGTCCTGCATGGTGCTCACCAACTTAGCGGCTGGTCCGGACGGAGCGCGCTGCGTCTGACGCGGGTGCGATAGTCGGCGGATGACCGAGCCGCGCGCCGACGACTCCCTCGGCGGTGTCCTCCGGCGCGCGCGCGTCGCCGCCGGGCTGAGCCTGCGCGACGTCGAGCGCCGCACGGGCATCCGCAACGCGCACCTCTCCCAGATCGAGACCGACACGATCGCCAAGCCGGAGATGGCGATGCTGTGGGACCTCGCGGCGCTCTATGACCTGGACTTCGCGCGCCTGCTCGCCCTGGCCGGTCACGCGGGTGGCGGCGACACGTCCGGCCGCCAGCGCCAGCGGATGACCGTCGCGCTGCGCGCGCTCGGCCGCCTCTCGCCCGACGATCAGGCCGAGGCGCTGCGCTTCATGGCCGAGCTGCAGGCGCGGCGCGACGATGGCTGAGCCCGACCTGTTCACCCGCGGGCGGCTGGAGCGGCTCGCCGAGCACGCGCTGCTCGAGGCGGGCGTGGCCGGCCGCCTGCCGACGCCGCTCGAGGAGGTGCAGCGCGCCGCGGGCATCACGGCACGCCACGACATCGGCCGGCTCCCGCCCGAGCTCGCGACGCCTGGCCGCCGCCTGCTCGGCGCCCTCTGGTACGAGCGCCGCGAGGTGTTCGTGGACCTGACGCAGCCCGAGCCGCGGCGCCGCTTCACCGACGCGCACGAGGCCATGCACGCGCTCTGCCCGTGGCACGAAGCGGTGCTGCGCGAGGACACGGAGGACGAGCTGTTCCGCGACGCGCGGGTGGCGATCGAGGCCGAGGCCAACTTCGGCGCCGGGCTGCTCATCTTCCAGGGGCGGCGCTTCGCCGAGCAGGTCGCTGGCGCGCCGCGCGACATGGCGACGGCGCTCGCGCTCGCCGGCCGGCACGGAGCGTCGCGCCAGGCCACGCTGCACCACTTCGCCCAGCACCACCCCTCCCCCGTCGCGCTGCTGCTGGTCGGCCGCTTCCCGCAGCACGACGGCCGGCTGCCGGTCTGGCGGACCGTCGCGTCACCGGCGTTCCGCCGCCGCTTCGGACGCGTCGCGGCCGACCTCGCGCCGGGCCGCCCGCTGCGCGAGCTCGTCGAGGCCGCGCGCCGCTTCACCGCCCCGGCCGCCGCTCGCCTGCGCCTACCGGACGGCTCGGGCACCGTGCGCCGGTGGACCGCCGAGGTGCACTACAACCGGCGGGCGTTCCTGGTGCTCGTCGCGGGCTAGAGCGGCTAGCGCAGGTCGGCGCGGCGGACCTTGCCGGACTCCGTGCGCGGCAGCGCGCCGACCAGCTCGAACGCCTTGGGGACCTTGTAGCCCGCGAGCCGCTCGAGGCAGTGCGCGCGCAGCGCGCCCTGGGCGACCTCGGCGCCGGCACGCGGCACGACGAGCGCGGTGACCGCCTCGCCCCAGAGGGCGTGCGGGCGCGCGAAGACGGCGACCTCGACCACGTCGGGGTGCTCGGCAAGGACCGCCTCCACCTCGGCCGGCGAGACGTTCTCGCCGCCGCTGACGATCACGTCGCCCTTGCGGCCGGTCACGATCAGGCGGCCCTGGTCGTCCATACGCCCGAGGTCGCCGGTGCGCAGGCTCCCGAGCGTGTTGACGGTGGCGCCCGAGACGATGATCTCGCCCTCGGCGGCGATCGCGACGCCGACGCCGGGCAGCGCGCGGCCGGCCGTCTCGAGGTCGCCGGGCTCGGCCACCGTCACGGTCGAGCAGGCCTGCGTGAGGCCGTAGCTCGGGCAGACGGGGAAGCCCGCGGCGCGGGCGCGGGAGAGCAGCGCGCGCGGCATCGGCCCGCCGCCCAGCAGCACACGGCGCAGGGCGGGCCCGGGCGTCGCGCCGGCGTCGAGCAGGCGCTGGAGCTGCGTCGGCACGAGCGACGCGATCGTGATCGCGCCGTCGCGCAGCTGCGCCGCGACGGCATGCTCGTCGAACGGCGGGGGCGCGAGCACGGCGGTGCTCGCCATCAGCGTCGAGCGCAGCACCACCATCAGCCCGCCGACGTGCGAGAACGGGAGCGGGCACAGCCAGCGCTCGTCGTCGGTGAGCCTCATCGCCTGGGCCAGGCCGCGGGCGTTGGCGCGGATGTTGCCGTACGTGATCTCGATCGGCTTGGGCGTGCCCGTGGTCCCGGAGGTGTGCACGATCAGCGCGACCGCCTCGCGCTCGGGCGGCTCGGGCAGCTGGAACACGCCGGTCTCGCCGCGCAGCGGGCGCTGTACGCGCTCCTCGACGTCGCGCAGGATCGCCTGGCGCTCGCGCTCGGCGAGCCGCGGGTCGACGGGCACCGCGGGAGCGCCGAGCAGCAGGCAGCCGTGCAGCGCCTCGACGAACGGCAGCCCGGGCTCCAGCATCAGCGCGACCGGCTGCCCGCGGCGCACGCCGCGCACGTGCAGCGCGCCGGCGGCGCGGACCGCGCGCAGCAGCAGCTCGCGGTAGGTGACCGACTCGCCGGGCGCCGCGACGGCGACGCGGTCGGGATGGCGCCCCGCGGCGCCCGACAGCCAGTGTCCCAAGTCCATGGTTGAAGGCGAAAGGCTAATGTCAGCGCCCGTGCCTGTGGATTGGACGGCAGCCGGCGAGTACTCCGACATCCGCTACGAGCGCTCCGGAGACGGGATCGCGAAGATCACGATCAACCGCCCCGAGGTGCGCAACGCGTTCCGCCCGCAGACGATCGTCGAGCTCTCCGGCGCGCTGGAGACGGCGCGCGAGGACACGTCGATCGGCGTGATCGTGCTGACCGGCGAGGGGCCGCTCGCCTTCTGCTCCGGCGGCGACCAGCGGGTGCGCGGCGACAGCGGCTACCTGTCCGAGCCGGAGGGCGAAGCCCGGAGCCGGAGCCCGTCGGTCGGCCGTTTCCACGTCACCGACCTGCACGTGCAGATCCGGCGGCTGCCCAAGCCGATCGTGGCGATGGTGGCGGGCTACGCCGTCGGCGGAGGGCACATCCTGCACCTGGTCTGCGACCTCACGATCGCGGCCGAGAACGCGCGCTTCGGTCAGACCGGGCCGCGCGTGGGCTCGTGGGACGGCGGCTACGGCGCCGGGCTGCTGCGCGACCTCGTCGGGCCCAAGAAGGCCAAGGAGCTCTGGTTCCTCTGCCGCCTCTACGACGCCCGGCAGGCGCTCGACATGGGGCTCGTCAACGCCGTGGTCCCGCTCGCGCGGCTCGAGGAGGAGACCGTCGGGTGGTGCCGCGAGATGCTGGCCCTCTCCCCCTTCGCGCTGCGGCTGGCCAAGGCGAGCTTCAACGCCCACGAGGACGGCTACGCCGGCATCCAGCAGCTCGCGCACGACGCCAACCTCCTGTTCTACGGCAGCGAGGAGGCGCAGGAGGGGCGCGACGCCTATCGGGAGAAGCGCGCGCCCGACTTCTCGAGGTTCCCGAAGCGGCCGTGAACGTGACCGAGCGGCCCTCCGCCGCCCGCATCTGGCTGATGGCCGCGCGGCCGCGGACGCTGCCGGCCGCCGTCGCGCCCGTGCTCGTCGGGACCGCGCTCGCCGCCGGCGACGGAACGTTCAAGCCGCTGACCTTCCTCGCCGCCCTGATCGGCGCGCTGTTCATCCAGGTCGGGACGAACCTCTCCAACGACTACTCCGACGCCAGGCGCGGGGCCGACACCGAGGACCGGCTCGGGCCCGTGCGAGTCACGGCCGGCGGGCTGGTGCCGCCGCGGCAGGTGCTGATCGCGACCGGCGTCGCGTTCGGGGTGGCGGTGCTGGCCGGCGCCTATCTGATCGCCACCGCGGGCTGGGAGCTGCTGCTGGTCGGCGCCGCGTCGATCCTCGCCGGCGTGCTCTACACCGGCGGGCCGCGGCCCTACGGATACGAGGGGCTGGGCGAGGTCTTCGTCTTCCTGTTCTTCGGCGTGGTCGCCGTCGCCGGCTCCTACTTCGCGCAGACCGAGGCGCTGGAGTGGGAGGCGCTCGCACTCGCGGTGCCCGTCGGGCTGCTGGCGAGCGCGATCCTCGTGGTCAACAACGTGCGCGACCTGGAGACCGACCGGCGGGCGGGCAAGCGCACCCTGGCGGTACGGCTGGGCCGCGAGCGGGCGCGCGGGCTGTTCGTGGCGATGGTCGCCGGCGCGTTCGCGACGGCGCCGCTGCCGTGGATGCTCGGCTCGCTCTCGCCGTGGCTGCTGCTGAGCTGGCTCTCCATCCCGCTCGCGGTCCCCGTGGCCCGCGTGGTCCGGACCCGCACCGACGGCCCGGCGCTCAACGGCGCGCTCGCCGGGACCGGGCAGCTTCAGCTCGCGTTCTGCGTGCTGCTCTCGGCGGGCCTGCTGGCGAGCTGAGGCGGATGGCCGCGCATACAGGGTCGCCGCGGCTCGCCGTCACGCCCGTGCGGCTCGCGCTGCGCGCGCCGATTCAGACGGCGTGGGGCGAGCTGCGCGAGCGCGCGCTCCTGCGCGTCGTGCTGGCGTGGTCCGACGGCGACTACGGGGTCGGCGAGGCCGCGCCGCTCGAGCCCTACGACGGCGTCGCGCTCGGCGCCGTGGCCGCGGCGCTGCAGGTCTACGCGTCGGTCCTGCGCGATAGGGCGCCCGACGACGGCCACGCCCAGCTGCTCGCCGCCTGCGCCGCCGAGCGCGACCTCCCGCAGGCGCTCTCCGCGATCGACCTCGCGCTCTGGGACCGCGCCGGGCGGTGCGCCGGGCGGCCCGTGGCAGAGCTGCTCGCGGCGGACGCGAGCGCCGCCGTCACGGTCAACGCGACGGTCGGCGCCTCCGACCGGGGGGCCGCGGCCGCCATGGCCGCCGCGGCGGCGCGCGCCGGGTTTGCCTGCGTGAAGGTCAAGGTCGGGATCGGCGACGACGCCGGGCGCGTCGCGGCGGTGCGCGCGGCGGTCGGGCCGGAAGTCGCGATCCGGGTGGACGCCAACGGCGCATGGGCGACGCCCGAGGAGGCGCTGGCCAACCTGCGCGCGCTCGCGCCCGCCGGGCTCGAGTACGCCGAGGAGCCCGTCCACGGCGTCGAGGAGCTGCGTGCTGTGCGGGCCGGCTCCCCGGTGGCGATCGCGATGGACGAGACGGCTGCCGAGCCGGGGGCGGTCGCGCCCGGCGCGACCAACGCGGTGTGCCTGAAGATCGCCCACTGCCGCAGGATCCCCAGGACCCCTCGCGACACGTCAGCAGCGCGGGAGGTGGGGGCCGCGTCTTTCTCTCCT
>JBPCNM010000196.1:0-3248 GCA_051001255.1 Solirubrobacteraceae bacterium | reverse complement strand
TGCTCGGCCAGCAGTCCGACGACGGCGAGTGCTACACGATCGGCGCGGTGGTGGCCGACCACCTGCAGATGCCGTCGCTCACGCAGGTGATCAAGATCGACGTGGACGAGCGAAGCGGTGACGAGGCCTCCGGCCGAGGCAGGTGGGCGTTGCGCTGCGAGCGCCAGGCCGAGTACGGCTACGACACGGTGCTGGTCGAGCTGCCCGCCGTCATCTCCGTCGGCGACGCCGTCAACGAGCCTCGCTACCCGTCCCTGAAGGCGATCATGGGCGCCAAGAAGAAGCCGCTCGACGCCAAGGGCACCGGGGACCTCGGCATCGAGCCCGGCCGCGTCGGCTACGACAACGCCCGCGCGCACTGCGCCGACTTCAAGGCCCCCGCCGCGAAGGAGCCCGGCAAGATCATCGAGGACGAGGACACGACGGAGACGGTCGAGCAGATCGTCACGTGGCTCGACGAGAGGAAGCTCCTGGTATGAGCGGGATTCTGGTCTACGCGCTGCACTACGAGGGCGCGTTCAACAAGAACTCCCTGGGCGCGGTGTCCGAGGGCGCCCGCCTGGCCGGCGAGCTGGGCGGCGAGTGCCACGTCCTGGTGCTCGGCGACCGGGCCGGCCTCCCGGACGACTTGTGCGCCTCGCTCGGCCGCTACGGCGCCGCCAAGGTGTTTCGCGTCGAGGGCCCGGAGGGCCTCGCCCAGCCGGTGGTCGACGCGATGGCGAAGATCATCGCCGACGACGGCCTCGGCTACGCGCTGTTCGGCGGCGGCCTGCTCGGCTTCGAGATCGGCGCCGGCCTGACCGCGCGCCTGGACGCCGGCGTCTGCATGGAGGTCACCAGCGTGCGCGTCGAGGACGGCAAGCTCGTCTCCGAGCGCCCGATTCTCGGCGACTCCTCGGTGTCCGACGTGCACTACCGCGCGGGCGTCGGCGTGATCATCGGCCGCCTGAACGCCTTCGAGGTGAAGGAGGGCGGTGAAGGCACCGCGGCGGTCGAGGACCTCGCCGTGGAGTTTGCCCCGCACTCGCTCAAGGCGACGATGGTCAGCCGCGGCGAGCAGCGTGGCGCCGAGGTGAACATCGAGGACGCCAGCATCCTCATCGCCGGCGGCCGCGGCCTCGGCAAGGCCGAGGGCTTCGAGGCGCTCGAGGATCTCGCCGGCGCCCTCGGCGGCGCCGTCGCCGCCACCCGCGCGGTGGTCGACGCGGGCTGGTACTCCTACTCCGCGCAGATCGGCCAGACCGGCAAGACGGTGTCGCCGAAGCTCTACCTGGCCGCCGGCATCTCCGGCGCGATCCAGCACAAGGTCGGCATGATGAGCTCGGAGAACATCGTGGCGATCAACAAGGACGCCAACGCCCCGATCTTCGAGTTCTCCGACCTCGGCATCGTCGGTGACCTCAACAAGATCGTCCCGAAGCTCACCGAGGCCGTGAAGGCCCGCAAGGGCGGCTGATGGCGGGCCCCGACGGCGATCGCGCCGTCGCCCCGATCGAGTTCCCGCCGCCGGGCGATCCGGCGGCGGAGTTCATCGGGGCGCCGACCGACCCCGAGGACGAGCGGATCGAGGTCGGCGTCGCCATCGTCGGCGGCGGGCAGGCCGGCATGGCGTGCGCGATCCGGCTGCTCCAGCTGCTCGAGGACGACCCCGCGACGATGGAGTCGCTCGGCGAGGTGCCGGTCGCGGTGATCGAGAAGGGCCGCGTCGCCGGCGCCCACCAGCTCTCGGGCGGCGTGATGAACCCGAGCGCGATCCGCCGGCTGTTCGGAGACGACGACTCCTGGCCGCACTACGGCGAGGTGGGCAAGGAGACCGTCTACTTCATGCTCAACCGCAAGCGCGCGGTCCCGCTGAAGCCGACGCCGCCGCCGTTCCGCAACCACGGCAACTACGTCGTCTCGGTCGCCGAGCTCAACCGCTGGCTGGGCGAGAAGGCCGAGGAGGCCGGCGCGTACGTGCTGTCGGAGACCGTCGGCGCGAAGCTGCTGGTGCAGGACGCCGCGGTCGTGGGCGTCCGTACCGGCGACAAGGGGCGCGACAAGGACGGCGGGCAGAAGTCGAACTTCGAGCCGGGCTCCGACGTCGTGGCCAAGGCGACCGTGCTGGCCGAGGGCTGCTGGGGCCACCTCACCGGCGCCGCGCTCAAGGGGCTCGGCCTGGCGGGCACCGACCCGCAGGTGTGGGCGCTGGGCGTCAAGGAGGTGTGGGAGGTCGAGCGGCCGCTGGACCGCCTGATCCACACGCTCGGCTGGCCGCTGCGCCCGCAGGCCCGCTACAAGGAGTTCGGCGGCTCCTGGATCTACCCGATGAACCGAAAGGGAGAGACGCCGCGCGTGTCGCTCGGCTTCGTCGTCGGGCTCGACTACGCCGACGCGCGGCTCTCGGTCCACGACGTGCTGCAGGAGTTCAAGCACCATCCGCTCGTGCGCAAGATCCTCGCGGGCGGCAAGCGCGTGGCGTGGGGCGCCAAGGCGATCCCGGAGGGCGGCTACTGGGCGATGCCGCGGCTGCACGCGCCCGGCATGGTGATCTGCGGCGACGCCGGCGGCATGGTCAACGTTCCCAGGCTCAAGGGGATCCACTACGCGATCCGCTCCGGCATGCTCGCGGCGGAGACGATCTACGCCCAGCTCAAGGCGGGCTCGACGGACTTCTCCTCCTACGAGCAGGCGGTCCATGACTCGGAGATCGGCAAGGACCTCTACGAGTCGCGCAACATGAAGCAGCCGTTCGCGCGCGGGCTGATCGTCGGCGGCGCGATCACCAACGCCATGGTGGTCACCAAGGGCCGGCTCCCCGGCGGGCACTGGGCGACGCACCGCGACGCCGACCAGCCGCTGATGCTGACCGACCGCCACGAGCGCTATCCCAAGCCGGACGGCAAGTACACGTTCGACAAGCTCTCGGGCGTCTTCACCACCGGCAACGCCACGCGCGACGACGCGCCGAGCCACATCCGCATCCAGCAGCGCGTGCCGCGCGAGCTGGCCGAGGCGTGGGCGTGGATGTGCCCGGCGGGCGTGTACGAGGTGCCTGAGGACGCGCCCGAGGGCGCCGAGCACGTCGACCTGATCGTGAACCCGTCCAACTGCGTGCAGTGCGGGGCGATCACCGCGAAGGGCGGACGGCTGACCGCGCCCGAGGGCGGCGACGGGCCGCTCTACCGGATCACTTAGACAGCAACTCGGGCGCCACCCGGGCGTTTGGTCGGGTGTGCGGTCGCCTCTGCTCATCCTCTCCGTCGTGG
>JBPCNM010000195.1:0-6976 GCA_051001255.1 Solirubrobacteraceae bacterium | reverse complement strand
GGGACGCACCGATCGCTCTGCTCTGTTCGCCGAAGCGCCGTGCGAAGGCTTTCGATGACCGGCCCGGCCATGTGCCGGCCGCCGCGAAACTGCCTCGGCCGCGTCGCACCCGTGCTACGGTAGGGTCGTGGCGCGCGAGCTCACCCAACGACAGCTGCGCAACGAGAGCGGCGAAGTGATGCGAGCGCTCGACGCCGGAGAGAGCTTCCTCGTGACTCGCAACGGGGTTGCGGTCGGGGAGCTGACTCCCCTTCGACGTCACCGATACGTGAGCAGAGATGCCGCGCTCGCTGCATTCTCGCGCGCCGCCGCCATCGACGCCGCACGGTTCCGCGCCGACATCGACCGTTTCGTGGATCAGGATCCGGCGCCGCGTGGCTGAGCGGCTGGGGCTCCGCGGGCTCGTTGACACGTCGGTCGTGATCGATCTCGAGCGTGTCGCACGCGACGCCCTGCCGTCGGAGATCGCGATCGCCGCGGTGACGCTGGCAGAGCTCGCTTCCGGCCCCCACGCCACCGGCGACCCGACCGAGCGAGCGCGTCGCCAAGAGCGCTTGCAGCGCACGGAGGCGGCGTTCGATGCCATCCCGTTCGATGCCGCCGCCGACCGAGCGTACGGCCGTCTGTACGCCGAGGTCACCGCGGGAGGACGCAAACCGCGTGGAAGGCGAGCCCTCGACCTGCTGATCGCCGCGACGGCGCTCGCCGCCGAGCTCCCCCTCTACACCTGCAACCCCTCGGACTTCGACGGCCTCGGCGAGCTGATCGACGTCAGCACCGTCCGCCCCGAGCCCGCCACGCGCTGACTGCGTCCGGATCCGCGATGCTCGCCCATGTCGCAGTTCGCCGCGTTCGCCACGACCATCGGCGAAGCTTGACGCCGTGAACGACGATCGCCACCCGCTCACCCTGACGACATCGCGACTACGGCTCGTTCCCGCGACTCCGGCACTCGTCGACATCGAGCTCGCGCATCGAGACCGGCTCGCGGACGCGCTGGATGTCGACCTGCCGAGCGACTGGCCACCCGAGCACCACGACGCCCGCAGGCTGGGCTTCACGCGCGATGCGCTCGAAGCTCCAGGCGCAGCCGGATGGTGGCTGTACTACGTCGTGCTCGACGCCACCCGGCCGACACTCGTGGGCGTTGCGGGTTACAAGGGCCCACCGTCAGACGGCGTCGTGGAGATCGGATACTCGATCGTCGCGTCGTGGCGGCGACGGGGCCTCGCCACCGAGGCGTCCCGGGCCCTCGTCGAGGCGGCCTGGCAGCGCGGCGCCACGGTCATCCTCGCCCACACCCTTCCGCATCTCGAACCCTCGATCGGCGTGCTGCGCAGGCTCGAGTTCACGCCGTCCGAATCGCACGAGCCGGGCGTCCTCGCGTTCGCTCTGCGCCGGACGCCGAGTCATCCACGATGATGCTCGGCTCACTGAACCGGATGGACCTCAGGCCTCGCCTCGCGCGGGGGGATAGTCGTTGGCGGTCCAGTAGTCGCTGCCGCCGAGCAGGTCGTCGAGCCGGGGGCGGCCGACGGGCATCGACAGGATCGACTCGTAGTAGACGGTGCCGTCGGGGCGGATGAGAAACAGGGCCGGCTCGTTGAAGACGGCCGGCTCGCCGTCGTCGATCGCGCGGGAGACGAACAGGCCCCAGGCGCGCATCTGCTCCTCGGTGAGCCCGTAGGCCAGCGGAACGTGCTGAATCGCCCACTCGTCGCGCATCCGCGTGGCGCGCTCGGCGTTCTCGCCGCTGACCGATACGACCTCGACGCCGCGCTCGCTCAGCTCGTCGAGCCGGCGGTCGAGCTCGCGCAGCTGCGCCTGGCAGACCGGACAGTGCAGGCCCCGGTTGAAGACGACCATCGTGAATTGGTGGGGTCTGCGGTCCGCGAGGTGGAAGGTGCCGCCACCCACGAGCGGCAGCTCGAGTTCGGGAGCCTGCTCGCGCGGGCGGACGGCGTGGAAGACGTCGGTGGCCATTGGTGTCCTTCTCGAGCGTAGAGTGGGGCGCGGATGTCCTGGTACGGGTCACGCGGTGAGGGGTATCGTGAGCACGGCGTTGCCCCGGACACGGCGATCGCGGACTGCGGCGAGCACGCGCGGCGTGTCGTTCCAGTCGGCTCGCTCGTCGATCTCGGGGTGCAGCCGGCCCGCGGCAGCGAGACCGACGAGCGTAGCGAGGTCCTCGCCGTCGCGGCCTGACCGCGTCCAGTGGAACAGGCTGCGGATCGTGACCTCGACGGGGCCCTGCATGACGGCGAAGAAGTCTGTCGTCGCGGGATCCAGGCTGGCCTGCCCGTACCACAGCATCAGCCCGCCGCGGCCGAGCTTCAGCAACGCTTGGCCGAACACGTCGCCGCCGACGGAGTCGATCACCACGTCGAACGGCCCGCCGGCGTCCTGCACCGAGGTGACGACGGCGGCCGCGCCCAGCACCAGCAGCCGATCGCCGCGCTCAGGCGTCGAGCTGACCGCCGTGACCTGAGTGTCGACGTTGGCGGCGAGCTCGACCACGTAGTGCCCGACACCGCCCGAGGCGCCGGTGAGCAAGACACGTCGGCCTACGAAGCCATCGGCGGCGCGCAGCAGCCGCAAAGCGGTCAGGCCCGCCAGGGGCAGCGCCGCCGCGACGTCGGTCGCAACCGCGTCCGGGGAGGTCGGCGAGACGGTTGGTCGGAACGGCCACGCGTTGCGCCCAGCCGCCACCTTCGAGGTGGGCGACCACGCGGGTGCCGCTCGCAGGGCCGCTGCCATCGGCCGCGGGCGCGATGACGCAGCCGGCGATGTCCTTGCCCGACGGCGCTCGGGTCCTACGTCGAGAGCGCGACGCACGGCAACGGCTTCGCACCGACTCCGTGCCGTTTGTGTGCCGCGGGGTGGGATCGGCGCACCGCGGGCGTACGGTCGCCCGCATGAGCATCATCGAGTCCGATCAACTCACCGAGGTCCTCGCCTCCATCCCGTCCGGCGGGTGGATGAGCTACGGGGACGTCGCGCACGCCTGCGGCGGCACCGACCGCCACGCCCGCACCCTCAACCAGCGCTTCGTGCGCGAGTCGCCGCCGGGCGCGCACCGCGTCCTGAAGGCCGACGGGACCGTCGGCGCCACCGCGCTGGGCGACCCAGCCAAGGTGCGCCGGCGGCTGGAGGCCGAGGGCCTCGAGTTCGAGGGCGGGCGAGCGGACCCCGCTGCGCGCGTACGTCCCGAGGACGTGCCCTGATATGCGCCCTGCGCCTCCGCCGCACGGCAGGGGCCGCCGGCGCCGGCCGGCCCGGAGGATCGGCCGGCGCGGCAACGGCGGTGCCCGCTTGAATGGTTGCACCATGAGCCGCCGCCCGCCGCTGCCGCCCGGTCCGTTCCTGCTCGTCGGCCTCGCACGCTCCGGCCGCGCGGCCGGCCCGGTGCTGCGAGCGCTGGGGGAGGAGGTGACCGGGTGCGACAGCGGGCCGGTCGACGCGGCGGTGCGTGCCGAGCTGGAGGCGGCCGGCGTCGCGGTGCACGAGGCGACCGATGGCGTCGCGTTGCTCGACGGCGTCCGGACGCTCGTCAAGAGCCCGGGCGTCCCACAGGAGGCGCGGATCGTCCGCGCCGCGCGCGAGCGCGGGGTGCTGGTCATCGGCGAGCTGGAGCTCGGCTGGCGGCTGCTGCCCAACGACGTGATCGCCATCACCGGCTCCAACGGCAAGACGACGACGACCGAGCTGGTCGGCCAGATCCACCGCGAGGCGGGTCTGCCGGTCGCGGTGGCGGGGAACGTCGGCACGGCGCTCACGACGCTGGCCGGCACGCTGGACCCCGCCGCCGTCGTGATCTGCGAGGCATCGTCGTTCCAGCTCGAGGACACCGTCGCGTTCGCGCCCGACGCCGCGGTCCTGCTCAATCTCGCGCCCGACCACCTCGATCGCCATGGCACGTTCGCGGCCTATCGCGGGGCGAAGCTCCAGATCTTCGCCCACCAGGACTCGGCCGCCCTTGCGGTCCTCCCCGCCGGCCTGGACCCGGGCGGCGCGGCGCGCACGATCACGTTCGCGTCGCCGATGCGGGCGGGGATCTCCCCGGCCGCGGACCTGATCGCCCGCGACGGCGAGCTCGTCTGGTGCGGTGAGCCGGTCGTCGCCATCGACGCGATCCGGCTGCGCGGCACCCACAACGTGGAGAACGCGATGGCGGCGGCCGCGGTGACGCTCGCCCGCGGCGTCGATCCCGCCGCGGTGCGCGCGGCGCTGGCCGGATTCGCCGGCGTCGCACATCGCCTGGAGGAGATCGGCCGCTTGGGCGACGTGCTGTTCGTCGACGACTCCAAGGCCACGAACGTGGCCTCGGCCGTCGTCGGCGTCCGGTCGTTCCCCGGCCGGGTCCACGTCATCCTCGGCGGCCGCGGCAAGCGGGAGGACTACGCGCCCCTGGCCGCGGCGGTGGCGGAGCGCTGCCGGGCCGCCTACCTGATCGGCGAGGAGGCCGCCCGGATGGCGCCCGCGCTGGCCGGCACCGGCGTGCCGGTGCACGACTGCGGCGATCTCGAGCGCGCGGTCGCCGCCGCGCGCGCGGCAGCGGGTCCGGGGGACGTCGTGCTGCTGTCGCCGGCCTGCGCCTCATATGACCAGTACCGCTCCTACGAGCAGCGCGGCGAGCACTTCAAGGCCCTCGCGCGTGGCTGACCGCCCGGACATGACCGCCGTCTCTGCTCGCCGTCGAGCGGCACCGGGGCACGCACCCCGACCTCCGCTCGGCCCGCCGAGCTCGCAGCCCGGGCGCAACCGTGACCGGCGACGCCGCGTGCCCCGGCGCTGCCGCCCGGCGAGCCTGGCGCGAGAACCGGCCGCGCGCGGGAGGCGTCCGGCGCGTGCTGTCGAATTCCGCCCTGATGGCCAAGTCCCGGCAGCAGCCGCTCGAGCACCGACTGCTCCTCACGGCGACGTTCTGCCTCCTGGCCGGCGGCGCCGTCATGGTCTACTCGGCCTCCTCGGCGCGCACGCTGCTGGAGGGTCACGGCGACGGGACGACCTATCTCGTCAAGTACCTGATGTACGGCGCGGCCGGTCTCGTGATGATGCAGCTGCTCGCCCGCCACGGTCTCGAGCACGTGCGCCGCTTCACGCCGGCCCTGCTGCTCGGCGCGTTCGTGCTGCTGCTGCTGGTCCAGGTGCCCGGCCTCGGCGTCACGGTCAACGGCGCGCGGCGCTGGCTCGGCGCGGGCCCGCTGCAGTTCCAGCCCGCGGAGATCATGAAGCTCGCGCTCGTGCTGCACGCCGCCGCCGCCCTGTCGGCGCGAGCGAGGATCGCCCGCAGCCTGCGCGGCGTGGCGGGGCCGATCTTCCTGCCCGGCGGCTGTGCGGTGCTGCTGATCGTCGTCGCCCAGCGCGACCTCGGTACCGCCCTGGTGATCGGGTTCACGCTCGCCGCGATGCTGGTCGCCGCGGGGCTGCCGCTCCGCCAGCTCGGACTGGTGGCGGCCGGGGCGGCGCTGCTGATCGTCGTCTTCGCCCTGCTCGAGCCCTACCGGCGGGCGCGGCTGACGGCGTTCATCAACCCGTGGGACCACGCCGGCACGATCGGCTTCCAGTCCGTGCAGGGCCAGATCGCGATCGGGTCCGGCGGGCTGTTCGGCGTCGGGCCGGGGCAGTCGGTCCAGAAGGTCTTCTACCTGCCGGAGGCGCACACCGACTTCATCCTCGCGGTCATCGGCGAGGAGCTCGGGCTGGCGGGGATCTGCGGCCTGCTCGCCCTCTACGGCATGATCGGGTACGCCGGGCTGCGGACCGCGAAGGCCGCGAAGGGCGCTTACGCCAAGCTGCTCGCCGCCGGTCTGACCTCCTTGATCCTGTGCCAAGCGCTGCTCAACGTCTACACCGTGCTCGGCCTCGCGCCGCTGACCGGCGTGCCGCTGCCGTTCATCTCGTCCGGCTCGACGTCGCTGATCGTGCTGATGAGCGCCATGGGCCTGCTGCTCAACGTGGCCGGCGGCGGCTCGGCGCATCTGCGCGCCGTGCGCGCGCCGCGCGCGAGGGAGGGCGGTGAGCGCCCCGCGGATCGTGATCGCGGCCGGCGGGACGGCCGGGCACGTGGTGCCGGCCATCGCGGTGGCCGACGCGCTGCGGGCTGAGGGCGCCCAGGTCTCCTTCGTCGGTGGTCAGCGGGCCGAGGCCGAGCTGGTTCCCGCCGCCGGCTATCCGCTCGACCCTATCCGGGTGGAGGGACTCTCGCGCACCAACGCGCTCAAGGCGATTCGCGCGGCCGGCAAGGCGGCGTTCGCGCTGCACACCGCGACGGCCATCCTGCGCCGCCGCGATGCCGACGCGGTGCTGGGCGGCGGCGGCTACGTCGCCGGCCCCGTCGGGCTGGCGGCGGTGCTCGCGCGCCTTCCGCTGGTCCTCACCGAGGCCGACTCCCACCTCGGGCTGACCAACCGCCTGCTCGCGCCGCGCGCGCGCCGCATCTGCCTCGCGTTCCCGATCGCCGGGCGCGAGCGCGAGCGCTACCTCGTCACCGGCCGGCCCGTCCCGGCGCGCGATCCCGACCGGGCCGCTGCCCGCGGGGCGCTCGGCATCGGCTCCGACGAGCGCTGCGTGCTCGTGTTCGGCGGCTCGCTCGGCGCCCGCTCGGTCAACCACGCCGCGGTTGCGGCGTTCGCCGACGCGCCCTACCGCGTCCTGCACATCGCCGGCCGGCGCGACGTCGGCGACCTGCGGGCGCCCGGCGCGCACTACGACCTGCGCGACTACCTGGACCCGTTCGGCCAGGCGCTCGCCGCCGCGGACATCGCCGTCGCGCGCGCCGGCGGCTCTATCTTCGAGCTCGCCCAGTACGGCCTGCCGGCGGTGCTGGTGCCCTATCCGCACGCGACGGCCGATCACCAGACCGACAACGCGCGCTGGATGCACGAGGGCGGCGCGGCGGTCGTGCTGGCCGACGACGAGCTGACCCCCGAGCGCCTGCGCGCCGCGGTCGACGCGATCCTGCTCGACCCGGAGC
>JBPCNM010000194.1:0-26587 GCA_051001255.1 Solirubrobacteraceae bacterium | reverse complement strand
GCGCGGCGTAGTCTTCTCCGACGAGCAGCGTCGCGATCCCGACGGCGCCGTCGAGCGCGCGCACGCCGCCGGAGACCTCGTCCATCAGCTCGGCCGCGTAGGCCCGCCCGTCGATCGTCCGCCCTCGCTCGATGCCGTCCGCCATGTTCCCCTTGCGACGTTTGTACGAATTTGTATACGATCCCGCCGTGTCGTTCCTCCTCACCTGCCCCAACTGCGGGACCCGCGAGGTGACCGACTTCGGGTACGGCGGGGAGATCTCCGTCCGCCCGGCGTCGCGTCCCGACCGCCGGGAGCTCAACGCCTACAACTACTTCCGCCGCAACGTCGCGGGCGTGCAGCGTGAGTGGTGGTTTCACCGCTCGGGCTGCCGGGCGTGGTTCGTGGCCGAGCGCGACACGACGACCAACGACGTGAAGTTCACCGCCCTGCCCGGCGAGGCCGGATGAGCCGGCTGCCCCAGCAGCCCGGCGAGCGGATCGACCGCACCGCCCCGATCACGTTCACGTTCGACGGCAAGCCGATCGACGGCTACACGGGCGACACGATCGCCTCCGCGCTGTACGTCTCCGGCCGGCGCACGTTCAGCCGCTCGTTCAAGTACCACCGCCCTCGCGGGGAGCTCTGCGGCTGCGGCCAGTGCGCGAACTCGCTCGTGCAGATCGGCGGGCGCCCCGGTGTGCGCGCGTGCGCCGAGCCGGCCACCGACGGCTTGGCGGTCGAGCACACCAACGCGAAGCCCGGGCTGGATTTCGACGTCATGCGCGCCACCGACATCGTCGGCGGCCCGTTCACCCCGCCGGGCTTCTACTACAAGACGTTCATCCGGCCGCGCCGGCTGTGGCCGCTGTACGAGAAGGTGCTGCGCTCCGCCGCCGGCCTCGGCGTGCTGCGCTCCAAGCAGGCGCATCGCGAGTGGCGCACCGAGTATCGCCGCCGCCACTGCGACGTGCTGGTGATCGGCGGCGGGATCGCCGGCCTGACCGCCGCCCTGCGCGCCGCCCAGCTGGGCGCCGACGTGGTGCTGTGCGACGAGGACTCAGAGCCCGGCGGTGCGCTGCTGCAGGAGGGCGCTCACGTCCGGGCCCGCGCCCTGGCGGACCGCGCGCGGGCGGCCGGCGTGGAGATCCTCTCCAGCGCGCCCGCGCTCGGGTTCTTCGACGGCCTCGTGCCGGTGTGGCAGGGCAGCACGCTGCATCAGATCCGCGCCGCGCGCCACGTCGCCGCGACCGGCACGCTCGAGCAGCCGCTCGTCTTCCCCGACAACGACCTGCCCGGCGTGATGCTCTCCGACGGCGCGCGGCGCATGATCGCGCTCTACGGCGTCAAGCCGGGCAACACGGCGGTCGTCGCCACGACCGGCGACCGCGGGCTGCACGCGGCGCTCGCGCTGCACGCCGCGGGCGTGCGCGTGATGGCCGTCGCCGACCTGCGCCGCGATGCCGGCGGTGAGCTGGCCGAGAAGGTCGAGGCTTCCGGGATCGAGCTGCTGCGCGGCGCGACGGTCGTGCGCGGCCTCGGCCGCCAGGCGGTCACCGGCGCCGTGCTCGCCCCGATCGACGCCCAGGGCTACGCGCTGGAGGGCCGCGAGCGCACGTTCCCGTGCGACCTGATCGCCGTCTCGGGCGGCGCGATCCCCTCCACGTCGCTGCTGCTGCAGGGCGGCGCGAAGGCGCGCTACGACGAGGCGACGGGCCGCTTCGTGGCCGACGGCCTGCCCGACCTCGTGCTCGCCGCCGGCTCGGTCGCCGGCCACGACGACGCTGACACGGCCGAGCTTTCGGGCCTGCTGGCGGGCGCCGGCGCGGCGCTCGCGCTCGGCTTCGGCGAGGCGGCCGACCGCGCGACGCTCGAGCAGGACCAGTCGCGGCTGCGCGACCGGCCCGCGCCGTCAACGGTCGCCACGCCGCCGGGGATCGGGCGCGGGCGCCAGAAGGGAGGAAAGGCGGTCGTCCACCTCTACGAGGACATGGCCACCCAGGAAGCCGGACTCGCCACCGCGGAGGGGTATGACTCGATCGAGCTCTCCAAGCGCTACACGACCGTGACCATGGGCCCGTCCCAGGGCCGCTTCTCCCAGCTCGCCTCGATCCGCGCGCTCGGCGCCCACACGGGATTGACGCCGGACGAGGTCGGCATGACGACCGCCCGCCCGCCGTGGGTGAGCGTGCCGATGGGCGTGCTGGCGGGGCGGCCGTTCGAGCCGGCCAAGCGCTCGGCGATCCACGGGCGCCAGCGCGAGCAGAACGCGACCGTGAAGTGGGCCGGTGACTGGCGCCGCGCCTACGACTACGGCGATCCCGAGGCCGAGGTGCTCGCCGTGCACGAGAGCGCCGGCGTGATCGACGTCTCCACGCTCGGCAAGCTGCTCGTCCGCGGCTCCGGCGCCGGCGAGCTGCTCGATCGCCTCTACCCGAACCGGTTCTCCAACCTCAAGCCGGGCCGCGTCCGCTACGGCGTGATGACCTCCGACGCGGGCCGGATCATGGACGACGGCACGATCTGCCGGCTCGACGATGACGCCTTCTACGTCACGACCACGTCGAGCGGCGCGGGGTCGATCGAGGAGTGGTTCGGCTGGTGGCTCGCCACCTGGGACCTCGACGCGCGCGTCACGGACGTCACCCAGGCGCTGTGCGCGATCAACGTCGCCGGTCCCAAGGCGCGCGAGATCCTGGCCGGCCTGACCGATCTCGACGTGTCCGCGGAGGGGTTCGCCTATCTCGACGGCAAGCGGGCCAAGGTCGCCGGCGTCGACGCGCTACTGCTCCGGATCGGGTTCGTCGGCGAGGTCGGCTACGAGATCCACTTCCCCGCCGCCTATGGCGAGCACGTCTGGGACGCGCTGGTCGCGGCCGGCGCGCGCCCGTTCGGATTGGAGCCCCAGCGCGTGCTGCGCCTGCAGAAGCAGCACATCATCGTCGGCCAGGACACCGACTCGGAGTCCACGCCCTACGGCGCGGCGATGCCGTGGATCGTCAAGCTCGACAAGGACGACGAGTTCATCGGGAAGTGGGCGCTCGAGCACGCTGCCGAGCATCCTGCGGAGACCGCGCTGGTCGGCTTCACGATGAGCAACGGCCACGTCCCGACCGAGGGTGCCGTGGTCATGGCGCACAACGGCAGCCCGATGGGCCAGGTCACGTCGTCGCGGCGCTCGCGCCAGCTCGGCGCGGTGATCGGCATGGCGTGGGTCCCCGCCGCGCTGGCCGCCGACGGGGACACGATCACGATCTCCGACGAGGGAGCCACGTATTCCGCGACGGTCACCACGTCGCCGTTCTTCGACCCCGAGGGAGAGGTGCTGCGGTCGTGACCATCCAGCCCGGCGCGGAGGTGCGTCGATCGTGAGCTTCGAGTTCCTCTCGGCGACCGCTCCTGCCTCGCCTGACGGCTCGTCACCGGCGGTCGCCCGCTCGCCGATGGAGCGCCAGGCGCGCGCGGCGGGCGCCCGCTTCGAGTTGCGCGACGGCTGGAACGTCGCGGTGTCCTACGCGGGCGAGGAGACCAGCCTGCGGCGGGTGGCGTTCGCGGACTGCTCGCACCTGCGCAAGTACGAGATCCAAGGCGACCTCCCCGCGCTCGAGCTCGGCCGGTCGACGGTCGACGGTGACGGCACCTGGCTGCCGCTGACCAAGACCCGCGCGTTGATCCTCGGCGGGGAGCCGCCCGCCGGCGCGCTCGACGTGACGACCGGCTTCGCCGCCCTGCGCCTCGCCGGCCCGCTCGCGCGCGAGACGTTCGCGCGCTTCACCGCGATCGACCTGCGCCCGCAGCAGACCAAGCCCGGCGACTGGCGTCCCGGCTCGGTCGCGCGCACGCCCGGCGGGATCCTGTGCGAGGCCAAGGACCGCTACCTGATGCTGTTCGGCTCCGCGCTGGGCCAGTACGTGTGGACGGTGGTCGCCGACGCCGCCGGCCACCTCGGCGGCGGCCCGGTCGGCGACGACGCGCTCGTGCGAGGCGAAGCCGGCGAGGCGTCAGCCGGTGACGAGCCCTCGGGGCGAGCGAGCGAAGCGGTGACGAGGCCTCCGGCCGAGACAGGGCAGGCGTCAGCCGAGGCAGGTGCCGCCGGTGCTTGACATCTTCCGCAAGCGGCGCATGTGGCGGCCGCGCCCGGACCTCAAGAGGCGATACGACGTCGTGATCGTCGGCGGCGGCTCGCACGGGCTGGCCACCGCCTACTACCTCAAGCAGCGCGGCATCACCGATGTCGCGGTCCTCGAGAAGAGCTATATCGGCTCCGGCGCCGCCGGGCGCAACACGACGATCCTGCGCTCCAACTACAAGACGCCGGAGGGCGCGCGCTTCTACGACGCGTCGATCAAGCTCTACGAGGGCCTCTCCAAGGAGCTGAACTTCAACCTGCTGTTCAGCCAGTGCGGGCACCTGACGCTCGCCCACACCGATCGCGCGATGTTCGTGATGGCCAACCGCGCCGAGGTCAACCGGCTCCAGGGGATCGACTCCCGCCTGATCGGCCCCGACGAGATCGGAAAGCTCGCCCCCGCGATGGACGTCTCGCCCGACGCGACGCACCCGATCCAGGGCGCGCTCTATCACCCGCCCGGCGGCATCATCCGCCACGACGCGGTGGTCTGGGGCCTGGCGCGCGGCGCCGACGCCGGCGGCGCGGAGATCCACCCCTACACCGAGGTCACCGGCTTCGAGAAGGCCGGCGACCGCATCACCGCGGTCAACAGCAGCCGCGGGCGGGTCGATGCAGGCGTCGTGATCAACGCGACGGCCGGCTGGAGCACGCTGATCTCAGACATGGCCGGCGTGCCGCTCCCGATCACCACGCACATCCTCCAGGCCTGCGTGACCGAGCCCGTCAAGCCGCTGCTCGACATCGTGATCGTCTCCTCGCAGATGCACGTCTACATCTCCCAGACCGATCGCGGCGAGTTTGTGATGGGCGCGGAGATCGAGCCGTGGACGACCTACCGGATGAACGGGACGCTGAACTTCCTCCAGGACCTCACGCGCCACACGCTGGAGCTGTTCCCCCAGCTCGAGCACGCGCGGATCCTGCGCTCGTGGGCCGGGCTGTGCGACCTGAGCCCGGACTACTCGCCGATCCTCGGCGAGACGGAGGTCGAGAACTTCCACGTCAGCGCCGGCTGGGGCACGTACGGCTTCAAGGCTGCGCCGATCGTGGGCGCCACCCTCGCCGAGCTGGTCGACACCGGCCGCCAGCCGGAGCTGATCGAGCCGTTCAAGCTCGAGCGCTTCTACGAGGACAAGCTCGTGTCCGAGCTCGCCGCCGCCGCCGTCAGCCACTGATCCCCGGAGGGTACCCAATGAAGAGCAGCCTGGAGATCGCGCAGGAAGCGGAGCTGATCCCGATCGAGACGGTCGCGGAGTCCTGTGGCCTGGAGCCTGAAGAGATCGAACCCTACGGCCGCTACAAGGCCAAGATCGGCCTCAGCGTGATCGACCGGCTCGCCGACCGGCCCGACGGCAAGCTGATCTGCGTAGCCGGCATGACGCCGACCAAGGCGGGCGAGGGCAAGACGACGACGCTGGTCGGGCTCACGCAGGGCATGGGCCACATCGGCAAGCGCGCGGTCGCCTGCCTGCGCGAGCCGTCGCTGGGCCCCGTGTTCGGCATCAAGGGCGGCGCCGCCGGCGGCGGCATGACCCAGATCGTGCCGATGGAGGACCTCAACCTCCACTTCACCGGCGACATCCACGCGATCGGCGCGGCCAACAACCTGCTCGCCGCGATGCTCGACGCCTCGATCCTGCACGGCAACGTGCACAAGATCGACCAGCTCCGGGTCGGCTGGCGCCGGGCGCTGGACATGAACGACCGCGCGCTGCGCCAGATCTCGGTCGGCCTCGGCGGCCGCGCCAACGGCTACCCGCGCGAGTCGGGGTTCGACATCACCGCCGCCTCGGAGGTGATGGCGATCCTCGCCGTCTCCAAGGACCTGCAAGACCTGCGTGGGCGCCTGGGCCGGATCACCGTGGCGCACTCCTTCGACGGCGGCAAGCCGGTCACGGCGGAGGACCTCGGCGCGGCCGGCGCGATGGCGGTGCTGCTCAAGGACGCGATCAAGCCGAACCTCGTGCAGACGCTCGAGGGCCAGCCGTGCCTAATGCACTGCGGGCCGTTCGCGAACATCGCCCATGGCAACAACTCGCTGGTCGCCGACCAGGTCGCCATGAAGATCGCCGACTACGTGATGACCGAGTCGGGCTTCGGCTCCGACATGGGGATGGAGAAGTTCTTCGACATCGTCTGCCGCTTCGGTAACCTCACGCCCAGCGCGGTCGTGCTCGTCACGACGGTGCGGGCGATCAAGCACCACGGCAACGTCGAGGAGGCGGGCGGCGTGGACCGCTCGACCGCGCTGCGGGCGATCGAGACCGGCATGGCCAACGTGCGCCGCCACCTCGGGATAATCGGCGAGTTCGGGATGCCGGCCGTCGTCGCGGTCAACCGGCGCCCGGGCGACACCAACGAGGAGGTCGAGCTCGTCAAGCGGCTCGCCCTGGAGGCCGGCGCGTTCGGCGCGGAGGCCAACGAGGGCTTCGCGCGCGGTGGGGCGGGCGCCGCCGACCTGGCCAACGCGGTGGTGCAGGCGTGTGAGCAGCCGACCCGGTTCAAGCATCTCTACGCCGACGACGAGCCGATCCAGGACAAGATCGAGGCGGTCGCCAAGCGCGTCTACGGCGCCAAGGACGTCTACTTCTACCCCGAGGCGGAGAAGAAGCTGACGCAGTTCACCGACGACGGCCTCGCGCACTTCCCGGTCTGCATGGCCAAGACGCACCTCTCGCTCTCGTCGGACCCGACGATGCTCAATGCGCCGGAGGGCTTCACGCTCCCCGTTCGGGACATCCGCGCCTACACCGGCGCGGGCTGGCTCGTGCCGCTGTGCGGCGACATCACGCAGATGCCCGGCCTGGGCAAGTCGCCGGCCGCGCTGAACGTGGACATCGACGCCGAGGGGCGGACCGTCGGGCTGTTCTAGGTCCGGATGGGATGATGGCCGCCATGACGCCGTTCCCCCCCGGCTCGCAGCGTCCCTCACTGGTGGACGACACCGAGCTGGCGTTGCGGGCATGGTTGGCTGCCGGCACGCATCGCCCCGGCGACCGGCTCCCGCCCGAGCTGGAGCTGGCGGCCATGCTCGGCGTCTCGCGCGGGACGCTGCGCACCGCGCTCGATCGGCTCGAGGAGACGGGCGAAATCACCCGCCGGCAGGGCTCGGGCACCTACGTCGGTCAGGTCGTGCGGCCGACCGCGTTCCACGAGGGCCTCGAGGTGCTGCGGCCCTACTCCGAGCTGGCCGAGCGCCGCGGCGTGGCCCTCGCGGTGCGTGACCTGGAGATCGTCGAACGCCGGCTCGGAGCCGAGCTGGGCGACATCTTCGGCCTCTCGGCCGACACCGAGGCGTGGACGATCTCGCGCACGATCCTCGCCGACCGCGAGCCGGTCGCCGTGATGCGCGACGTCGTGCATCCCGGCGTGGCGCTGCCGCCCGAGCCGCGGCTGCGCGGCGCGATCGAGGCCGGCGGCATGGTGCTCGACGTGCTGCTCGCGCAGGGCGTGATGGTGGCGTTCGCGGTGACGCACGTGCGGCCGCGGCTGATCTCGAGCCGCGAGCTGCTGGGGCGCGCGCTGAGCGTCCAGGGCGCGACGGCGGTGCTCGAGCTCGAGGAGATCATGCACGTGGGGTCCGGCGAGGCCGTCCAGCACTCCTCCGACACGTTCGCCCCGGGCGGGATCGACCTCCAGGTGCGGCGCAACCTCGTCGACGTCGCCGCGCCGGCCCCGCTGGTGCGGGCCGCTGGGCGCGTCTGAACCTGAACGGCCGCCCCGCGGACGATCTCTTGCGTCGCCCTCGCCGAACTGCTCGGCGCGGAGCTGGTTACGACCGACGCACGTCTCCACCGAGCGGCTGACGGACTGCAGGAGGCAGTTCGCATGAGGTTCACCACGACCGCTCCCCGACGGGCACTGGCCGCCGTCTCGATCGCCGGCGCGCTCGCGCTCGGGCCGCCGGCCCCGCCGCCGCGCAGGAGCAGGATCCGCTCAACGAGGCGAAGAGCGGGCTTCTGTGCAAGCCCGGAGGCAGCCTCCTGAGGCCGACCACCGTGTGCTCGATCTACGATCCGCGGACCGAGACGTCGACCAACCCGTACACCGAGGACGGCGACTCGCCGGGGCTGCTCGGGCTGGGACTGCTCGGGCTGCTGTAGCCGTCCGACGTAGCCGCCGGGGGCCGGCGTGGCCCTCGGCGGCGTGGCCTCTACTCGCGCGTCGACGTCGCCAGGACGTCGGCACGCTTGCTCGCCAGCGCGCGCCGGACGAGGCCGGGCGCAATCGTGCGCAGGGCCGCCAGCCCGGCGTAGAAGCGCGGGACGTAGCGCTCCGCGCGGCGGTCGAGGCCCACTTCGGCGATCGCCTCGGCCGCCTGCTCCGGCGTCCCCAGCATCCAGCGCGTCGTGCGCTTCGCCGCGAGCTCGCGCTGCGGGAACCCCTCGGTCGGGATGAAGCCCGGCATCACGGTGCCGACGTGGACGCCGTGCGGGCGCTCCTCGGCGCGCAGGCTGTCGCTCCACACCGCGAAGGCGGCCTTGGAGGCAGAGTAGGCGCCGACGCCGGGGCGCGCGACGCGGCCGGCGGTGCTCGCCACGTTGACGATCGCGCTCGGCGCCGAGCGTCGCAGCATCGGCAGCAGCGCCTCGCTGAGCCGCACCTGGGCGAAGAAGTTCAGCTCCATGTTCTGGCGCACCGTCGGGTAGCCGGTCTCGGCGAAGCCGCCGCGGCCGCCGGCGCCCGCGTTGTTGACGAGCAGGTCGAGCCGGCCGTGCTGCTCCTCCACGTGCGCGCGGGCGCGTGCGGGCGCGCCGTCGTCCAGCAGGTCGAGCGCCAGGGCGGTCGCCGAGGCGGGAAGCGTCGCGGCGAGCGCCTCCAAGCGGTCGGCGCGCCGCGCGACCAGGACGAGCCGCATCCCGGGCTCGCGGGCCAGGCGCTGCGCGGCCGCCTCGCCGAGGCCGCTCGACGCGCCGGTGATCAGAGCCACGCGGCCGGTCATCCGTCCGAGCCTAGTGGTTTCCGGCTGGGAGTACGGGCGCATGACCTCCGGCTGCCCTCGCCGCCGGCACTCGTGCCTCCGCACGCCCTCGTGCAGCCACCGGCGCCGAGCGATAGGTTTCCCTTGGCTCTCGTCATCCGACCTCGGGACGGGTACATGCGAGCGACGCACGTGCTTGCGGCCTCGGCCGCCATCCTGGCCTTCGCGGCCGCGCCGGCGGGCGCCGAGCCCAAGCCTCAGCCGCCGCAGGGCGCGATCGGCAACGTCGGCTTCGTGGCCAACCTGCCGGAGCTGAAGCGGGCGACGGCGATCAACTTCCTCCAGTACCGCAAGCGCGACGTGATGCTCGCGACCGGACGCTTCGGCTTGCGCTCCTACGACATCTCGAACCCGCGCAAGCCGAGGTTCCTGGACGCCGTCGACAACGAGGCGCTGCGCCTGCCGGGCGACCCGCCGGTCGACACCGACGATTCCGAAGAGCAGCTCTCGACCTTCTGGCAGAACGAGGACATGGACGTCGACGCGCGGCGCAAGCTGGTGTTCATGGCGCGCGACCCGCGCTCGTTCACCGGCACCACCGCGAGCGACACGAGCATCGCCGGCGTCTACATCGTCGACGCGAAGAACCCGGAGCGGCTGGGGATCATCACGTTCCATCAACTCCCGACCGGCCACACGACCACCTGCATCAACGACTGTGACTACCTGTGGACGGGCGGGCCGGCCAGCTCGGACGGGCAGAAGACCATGTTCGGGTGGACGGGCGGCCGCCCGATCATCGTCACCGACGTGCGCGATCCCGCGCGCCCGAGGACCGACCCGGGCAAGCCCGTGGACCTGTTCCGCGACGACGGCGAGACCGCCTACTCGCACGACGTCCAGGTCGACGGCGGCGGCGTCGCCTGGGTGTCCGGGCGCGGCGGCGTGCGCGGCTACTGGACCAAGGGCCGCCATCGCGACCCGCTCTCAGGCGCGACCCGCCGGGCGACCGCGACCGACCCGATCCCGTATGCCGGGGGCGAGTTCGAGGCGGGTGCGGCGCCGTCGGAGTTCATGCACAACGCGTTCCGGCCCGCGGGCAGCGAGCGCCGGGACGGGCCGCGGCGCGGGCACGGCTACGACCCGTCCGAGCTGATCCTCGCCACCGAGGAGGCCGACGCGCCGCCGGACTGCAACGGCAGCGCCCAGTTCTCGATCGCGACGCTGCAGGGCTCCTACGACGGCCAAGCCTGGCGCTCGACGCCGGAGCAGCCGTTCCGGCTCGAGACCGTCGGCACGTGGAACCCGCACGACCAGGAGGGGACGCGGGTCGACTCCCCGACGTCGCCGTACTGCTCGGCGCACTACTTCGACCAGCGCAACGGGATCCTCGCCTACGCCTGGTATGACCAGGGGACCCGGTTCATAGACGTGCGCAACCCGCGCAGGCCCAAGCAGGTGGCGTACTACCGGCCCGACGACGGCGTCGCGTGGGCGCCGTACTACCACCGCGGGTACATCTTCGTGGCCGACCACGGGCGCGGTGTGGACATCCTCAAGCTCAAGGGCGGTGCGCGGCGCGGGCGCGAGGTGAAGGCGCCGCGGCCGTCCGCGCGGCACCGGCGGCTCGTCGCACGGGCCACGCGCGGGCTGCGGGCCGACCCGCAGCTCGGCTGGCTCTGCCCGCTGCTGGCCTGACGGGTGCCCGGGCGCCGGCCGGGGGGCGAACCCTCCGGTCGGCGTGCTGGTTCGGTTTCGCCTGCCGGGGGGCGAAACTTCCGGGGGCGTCATAATTCGGTTTCGCCTGCCAGGCGACGTTACATATGCCCGCCGCCACCGTCGAGGACCGCGCCACTGAACTGCTGCACGCGCTCGCGGGCCCGGACGCGCGCTTTCGCCCGCACCAGCTCGAGGCGGTGCACGACCTCGTGGTCGACCGCGGGCGCGTGCTGTGCGTGCAGCGCACGGGCTGGGGCAAGTCGGCGGTCTACTTCCTCGCCACCGCGCTGCTGCGATCGGATCCCACCCACCCAGCCGGGCCGGCGCTGATCGTCTCGCCGCTGCTGGCGCTGATGCGCAACCAGATCGCCGCCGCCGAGCGGCTGGGCATCCGGGCGCACACGGTCAACTCGACCAACCGCGACGCCTGGGAGGAGGTCCGCGAGCTGCTCGCCGCCGACGCGATCGACCTGCTCCTGATCAGCCCGGAGCGGCTCAGCAACCCGCAGTTCCGCGACGCGATGCTGCCGCTGTTCGCCGAGCGTGTCGGGCTGCTCGTGGTCGACGAGGCGCACTGCATCTCCGACTGGGGGCACGACTTCCGGCCCGACTACCGGCGACTGGCGGAGATGCTCGAACGGCTGCCGGACGGCGTCGCGGTGCTCGGCACCACGGCGACGGCGAACGATCGCGTGGTGGCCGACGTGGAGGCGCAGCTGCGGGCGGGCGGCGGGGCGACGGCGCCGCTGCGGACCTACCGCGGGCCGCTCGGGCGCTCCAGCCTGCGGCTGGAGGTCGTCGAGCTGCCCGGCCAGGCCGAGCGGCTCGCGTGGCTGACGACGTGGCTGCCGCGGTTGGAGGGCTCGGGCATTGTCTACACGCTCACCAAGCGCGACGCCGACACGGTCGCCGGCTGGTTGAACGGCCACGGGATCGCCGCCGAGGCCTACAGCGGCGAGGTCGAGACCGCCCGGCGCGTGGACGTCGAGGAGCGGCTGCTCGGCAACGAGCTCAAGGCCGTCGTGGCGACCAGCGCGCTCGGCATGGGCTACGACAAGCCGGACCTCGGCTTCGTCGTGCACTACCAGGCGCCCGGGTCGGTGATCTCCTACTACCAGCAGGTCGGGCGCGCCGGACGCGGGGTCGAGCACGCCGACGTCGTGTTGCTGCGCGGCGCCGAGGACCGCCGCATCCAGGACTTCTTCATCGAGCAGGCGTTCCCGCCGCGCGAGTTGGTCGTGCGCGTGCTCGAGGCGCTCGAGGGCGCGGGCGAGGACGGGCTCTCGCTGCCGGCGCTGAGCGCCGTGGTCAACCTCGGGCGCGGGCGGATCGAGGCGATGCTCAAGGTGCTCGACGTAGAGGGCGCGGTGACGCGCGCCGGGTCCCGCTGGGTCCACCGACCGGGCGCCGCATGGACCTACGACGCCGAGCGCTACGCGCAGGTCACCGCGCTGCGCCGGCGCGAGCAGGCGGCGATGGCCGCGTTCGGCACCGACGGGCGCTGCCTGATGCGCGCGCTGCAGGAGGAGCTCGACGATCCCGAGCCGCGCGACTGCGGCCGCTGCGCCGTCTGCGCCGGCCCGCGCTTCGGCGGGCCGCTGGAGCCGGAGCTCGTGCGCCAGGCCGCGCTGCACCTGCGCTCCAGGCCGCTCGTGCTGGAGGTCAAGAAGATGGCGCCGGGCGAGGACGGGGCGATGCGCAAGCTTCCCGACGACGTCCGCGCGCAGGAGGGGCGCGCGCTGGCGCGGCTGGGTGACGGGGGCTGGGACCCGCTGGTGCAGGCCGGCCGTCGCGCGGGGCGCTTCGACGACGAGCTCTTCGCCGCGGCCGCCGAGGCGGTGCGCGGATGGGGCGCGCCGGTGGCGTGGGTGGCCGGCGTGCCGTCGCTCCGGAGCGGCCCGCTCGTGCCGGACTGCGCGGAGCGCCTGGCGGCGGCGCTTGGGCTGCCGTACGCGCCGGTGCTCGAGCGCACCGGTGACGGGCCGCCGCAGCGCGAGATGGCGAACTCCGCCCAGCAGGTCGCGAACGTGCGCGGCCAGTTCGCCGTCGCCGGCGCGCTGCCCGCCGGCCCGTGCCTGCTGGTCGACGACGTGCGCTACAGCGGCTGGACGCTCGCGATGCTCGCGGGCCAGCTGCGCCGCCGCGGCGCGCCGGCGGTCTACCCGCTCGCGCTGGCGACGGCGTTCTGACGCCCCGCGGCGCCTCGGCAAGAGCGCAGAAAGCGTCCGGGAATCCGCCTCGGCGGCCAGCCCGAACCTCGGTGTCGGGCGCAGGGGAATGGCAGGCTCGGCAGGTGAAGTGGTAGACCTGCGAGGGATCAGGCGGGCGCGCTGTTGGCTGGCCCCTGAGGGCGATCGAGTGGGGATCCGCGTCCAGCGTCAAGGCCGGGCGACGAGTGGGTCAGTAGCCCCGGCCGAAATCTGGGCCGCCTAGGAGTGGTCGCGGCGGGCGGCGCGGACGTCAGTGCTCGCCGTCGACGGTGAGGAGCTCGAGCCGCGGAGCCGCTCGAAAGATCCGGTCGTCAGACACCAGCGGCGCCCGTAGCCGGATGGCGGCCGCCGCGATCCAGCGATCGCCGTCGTGGGGCTTGCCGGCCAGCGGGTGCCCGAGCCTCCGGCAGTCAAGGCGCAGTTCGGCGCAGACCGCGATCATCGTGTCGTCGGGCTGTCTGACGACGAGCTCGGCGATTCGACGCGCAAGGCGGCGGCGGCGTAGATCGCCCCAACCCGCGCGCAGCGCTCCGTAGCGCAGCTCTATGACGGTCTGAAAGGCGAGCAGCACTCGGCTGGTGTCGATCAGTGCTCGGTACTGGTCAGTGAGTTGGTCGGCGCGATCCTCGAGCAGCCAGCTGATGACCATGGTGTCGACGACCACCCCGGCGGGGCGGACATCGCTCATGCTTCAGTGAGGGCCTCGCGGAACGTCGTCCAGTCCTCAAGGGGCACATCCTCGATGACCAGGCGTTCGCGTGAAGGAAGCGGACGCGCCTGCCGAAGCGCCTCCTCAGGCGGGAGGACGATCATTGTGGGCTCATCTGAATGCTCGGCGGTCGACACCACAGTCATTCTACGTATGAATCCGGTGGCGTGGATCGGCCAAACGGGCAGCATGCCTGGTCGCGCTCAGCGAAGAGGGCGTAGCGCTCGACCTCGTGGTGCTCCTTGTGCTGCTGGTCAGGGGCGACCGTCTCTCGCCGCAGGGCGGCCAGACGGCGAGGGTCGGCCGCGGCCGCTTGCGATCCGTCCTTGACGGCCAGAGGTTCACGATCAGCAGCCCGTCGGAGGTTTGGGCGCTGGTGTGCAGGATGGGGCCGTGGTCGTGTCCGACCTGGTCCATCAGCTCAGATGTGCGGAGGCATCCGTTGAGCCGGTGGTCCGGGTCGCCGTCGATGCGGGCGGTAGTTCGCGTCGGTCGTCGCGACTTCCAGCCAGTCGCGCGGCGCGAACCAGCGGAAGGGCGGGTCAAAGACGACAAGGTCGAACACGCCGTCGACAACGCTGAAGGCGTCGCTCTCGCGGACGTCGACCCGGTCGGCGACGCCGTTGCGCGCCGCGTTCTCCCGTGCGGCAGCGACCGCGTGCGGGTTGATGTCGACCGCTGGTAGAGGTCTTCCGACAGGACATGCCGTGGGGCCGGCGCCCCGAACCCGGTCGCTGGACCTCGGACGCGGAGATGCAGAGCATCCTCGACGACCTTGACGTAGATGTCTGAGAACGGCTCCCGGCCGGACGATGCCTCGCGCGTCGCGTCTCTCGACAGACGCGCCCAGCGCCAACCTGCGCCGGACTATCCTCAGTCGTCCTCGCGCGGCGCTTCCACAAGAGCGCCAGCGCCTCGTGCGCCGGCTCCATGACGGATTCTCTCCCTCACTCAGAGGATCAGGTCCTCCGGGCGGATCAGCTCGCGCGGGAGCGGGGTCGCCTCCAAGCGCTCCAGCGGATCGGCCGCGACGTGGGGATCGAGCCCGAGGCCGGTGAGCGCGGCGATCCGCCGCACCGGCACCTGGAAGGCCCGGTAGGCGCCGTAGGAGAAGGCCTCATCGCCTTCGAGGTCGTCGAGCAGCGTCGCCTGGCTGAGCAGGTAGCCCGTGACCGACAGCCTGCGCCGGGTGGTGACCATGGCGACGAGCTTCCAGAACTGGCGCGGGAGCTGGACCCCGCGGTAGGCGTCGTCGTCGGCGGCCAGCACCGGCCCGGTCACCACGCTCACCCGCAGGTTCGCCGTGTCGGCGTTGTCGAGCACGTAGTCCTCGAGCCCACCCCACAACGTGTTGCCGGCGTTGAACAGGTGATGCTGCGGCGTGCAGTTGGTGAAGTGGAACGTATCGTCGTTGGCGACCTTCGCGAGCGCATCGGAGGTCCCCCACGCCGGGTCGAGACGGCGGACGAGATGGCCACGGTCCAGCGGGTTGTCGCGGTAGACGGCCTCCCCGGTCTGCTCGGCCCCGGGCAGCCGCGGATCCAGGAACCAGCGGTCGCTCTCGCGCCTGGGGCGGCGGCTGAGCTTGCCGTCGATGTTCACGGCGGTGAACAGCGCCAGCGCGCGCGTCCTATGCATCGTGACGCTGAAGTAGTGGTAGCGCAGCTCGGCCGAAGCGACCGCGGCCAGCGCCGGACCGGGCGCCGGAAGCTGCAGCGCGACGGCCAGGAACGCCGGGTCATACCCGCCGCGGCTGGTGTAGTCGGGGTCGATCGAGATCGCCTCGGGCTCCTGCGCGACGGCAGCCGTGGCGGTGGCCGCACCACCGCCGATCCGCACCGTGATCTCGAGCGGGACGGTGATCGTGACCTGGCCCTGCGGCGCGGGCGCGGCCGATGGCGCGGCGGCCGGCGCCGGCGCACCCGCGGCCGTGGGTGCCGCCGGCGCGCCGACCTCGACGCGCTGCGGCGCGAGGATCTCGTCCGCGAGCGCCCGCATCGCCGGCGCGAGCGCCTGTTCCTGGACGAACTTCAGGATCCGGCTGACGCGGATGCCCTCGTTCATGAACCCGCCCAGCTCGCCGTGCTCGGGCGCGGGCACGCTCGCATGATGGAGCGCCACGACCTCCCACTGGTCGTTGAACACCGGTGAGCCCGAGGAGCCCGGCTCGGTGTCGGCCGCATAGTGCAGGAAGCGCTCGGGGATGTCGACGATCTTGCTCTCCCGCAGCGCGACCTGCTTCTTCTCGCCGCGCGGGTGCTGCACGATCGTCACGAACTCGCCGATGATCGCCTTGCCCTCGGCCTCGATCAGGCGGTTGAAGCCGAACGGCGCCAGCTCCGCGGCAGTGGCCTTCACCGCCACCAGCGCGAAGTCGCGCTCGTGGTCGGCGAGGAAGAACCGGTCGGGGTCCAGCGGCACGACCTGCGCGAGCAGCGGCTTGCCGTCGATCCCGTCCTGGTAGTTGAACTCGATCACGCTGCTGCGCGCCACCTCGGCGCCAGGCAGCACGTGATGGTTGGTGAGCAGCAGGCTGGGAGACACGAGCGAGCCGGTGCCGTATCCCTGCAGCCGCCCGCCCGCGTCGCGGATGTTGACGCGGCCGATGGCGCGCGCGGCGGCGACGCCCGCGTCGAAGTAGCGGATGCCGACGAGGTCCGCGGTGTTGATGATCTTCTCGAGCAGCTTGCCGGGCTCGCGCCCGTCCTCGAGCAGGGCGCCGGCGCGGTCGAGCGCCTCCTCGACGAGCACCTCGGGGGCGCTGCCGGCGACGGATGGCGCTGCTTCCCCGGCGTAGTAGCGGCTCAGCCGGTCCAGGCGCTTGGCGATCCGCTCGGGCGTGTCGGCCGCGGCCAGCCCGCCCGGGCCGGCGAGCGCCGCCTCGTGATCCCGGCGCTCGGTCGTCCGCTCCGCCACGCGCTGGGCCGCCGCCTCGCGCTGGTGCTCGAGCTCCCGCTGATAGGACTCCATCGTTGCCGCCCTCCGTGTCGCCGCGGCCATCGTGGCCGCCCGCCGACGCTACACCGGCGCGGCGCCCCGAACATCACCCCGGCAGGTGAAGTCGGTCCCCCGGGTGCGGTACGCGCGCCGGTAGGGTCCGGTGCGTGCGCTCGCTGAACGCCACCAAGCGCGTCTGGCTGCCGTTCGCGATCGCGGCGCTGTGCCTCGTCGCGGCGACGTGGACCGGGCCGATCCTGACGTGGGTGTTGCTGCTCGCCGCGATCGGCTGCATCCTCGACGGCGTCACGCTCCTGTGGTCGCGCGGCGGCGGCGCCACCGAGCACCGCCAGTAGCGGCCACCGAGCACCGCCGGTAGCGGCGCTGCGTCACACCGCTGGCCAGTCGTCGACGCCACCCGCTGGGTCGGGTGACATGCTGCGGGCGTGGCCGCCTGGGTCTACCTGCTGCGCTGCGCGGACGGGACGCTGTACTGCGGCTGGACGGTCGACCTCGAGCGCCGGCTCGCCGCTCACGACGCCGGCCGCGCCAGCCGCTACACGCGCAGCCGGCTGCCGGTCGCGCTCGCATGGTCGCAGACGCTGCCCGACCGGACCGCCGCACGGCGCGAGGAGGCGAGGATCAAGGCGCTCCCGCGGTCGCAGAAGCTGGCCCTGATCGCCGCGTGCCGGACGCCCGCGAAGCTCTCCCGGCGCTAGCCTCCGCGGCCGTGCTGTCGGAGTCCTACAAGGTGCTGGTCGCGGAGCGGATCGCCGATTCCGGCGTGGACCTGCTGCGCGAGCGTTTCGAGGTCGACCTGGGTGTCGATTGGTCGGCGGAGGAGTTGGCCGAGCGGATCGGGGGCTATCACGGGATCGTGATCCGGTCGGCGACGCAGCTCACCGCGGAGCTGATCGGGCGCGCCGACAACCTGCGCGTGATCGGTCGCGCGGGGATCGGCGTCGACAACGTGGACGTGGCGGCGGCGACGCGGCGCGGGATCGTCGTGGCCAATGCGCCGCAGTCCAACGTCGTGGCGGCGGCGGAGCACACGGTCGCATTGATGCTGGCGTTGGCGCGCAACATCCCCCAGGCCCATGCCTCGCTGACGGCCGGCAGGTGGGAGCGCTCGGAGCTCGGCGGCGTCGAGGTGTATGAGAAGACGCTGGGGGTGCTCGGGTTCGGCCGCATCGGGCAGCTCGTCGCGGCTCGTGCCAAGGCGTTCGGGATGCGGATCGTGGCGTTCGATCCGTTCGTCTCCGCCGAGCGGTTTCGCGAGCTCGGCGCCGAGAAGGCCGGTTCGTCGGCTGATCTGTACGCGCAGGCCGATTTCGTGACGGTGCATCTGCCAACGACGCCCGAGCCGCGGGGGTGGCTGGACGTGGAGGCGTTCGCGCAGATGCGTGACGGGGTGCGCGTGATCAACTGCGCGCGTGGCGAGCTGGTCGACGATCGCGCGCTCAAGGACGCGTTGGACTCGGGGAAGGTCGCGGGTGCGGCGCTGGACGTGTTCCCGTCCGAGCCGATCACCGACTATCCGCTGTTCAGCGGCTATCGCAACGTGGTGGTGACGCCGCATCTGGGAGCGTCGACGACCGAGGCGCAGGATCGCGCGGGGGTGCAGACGGCCGAGCAGGTGGTGGCGGCGCTGACGGGCGGCGTGGTGTCGACGGCGGTCAACGTCCCGGCGATCTCGGCTGAGGACATGGACGTGCTCGGACCGTTCGTCCCGCTCACCGACCGGCTCGGCCGGCTCGCCAGCACGCTCGCGCCGGGCGTCGAACGGATCGAGGTCGAGTACTTCGGGCGGATCGCCGAGCGCGACACGCGCCTGCTCACGCTCGCCGTCCTGCTGGGCGTGCTGAGAGATCACGTGGAGGAGGTCAACCTGGTCAACGCGCCGACCCTGGCCGAGGAGCGCGGCATCGCGGTGTCCGAGCGCAAGGAGACCGTCGCGCGCGACTTCGCCGACCTCGTTCGCGTCACGATCGTGTGCGGCGAGGAGCGCTACCGCGTCGCGGGCACCACGCTCGGCCGCCGCCACCGGCCGCACCTGCTCGAGGCGTGGGGCCAGCGCTTCAACCTCCAGCTCGACGACGATGTCAACCTCACCCTGTTCCGCTACCCGAACCGCCCCGGGATGCTCGGGCGCGTCGGCAGCCTGCTGGGCGAGCGCGGCATCAACATCTCCAGCGCGACCCAGGGCGTCCAGCGCAGCGACGACGACCTCAACGTCGTGATCGTCGTCACCGACGCCGACATCCCCGACGACGTCATGCGCGAGGTGCTCGCAGAGCCGGGCGTGCTGGACGGCCGCACCCTGCGCGTGTGAGCCTCCTCGAGTGCGCGGTGGTGCTGGCGGCGGGCGTGTTCGCCGGCGCCATCAACACGGTCGTCGGCTCCGGCACGCTCGTGACGTTCCCGGTCCTGCTGGCGGTCGGCTACGGGCCGGTGACCGCGAACGTGTCAAACACGCTCGGGCTCGTGCCGGGCTCGGTCTCGGGCGCGATCGGCTACCGCGACGAGCTCAAGGGTCAGCGTGGGCGCATCGTCACGCTCGGCAGCGCCTCGCTGCTCGGCGGGATCCTCGGCGCGATCCTGCTGCTGTCGCTGCCCGGCTCGGCGTTCGAGGCGATCGTTCCGGTGCTGATCGCGCTCGCGCTCGTGCTCGTCGTGGCGCAGCCGCGGCTCTCGAAGACGCTCGCCGCGCGCCGCGACGCGGTGCGCCCGCACGGCGGGCCGCTGCTGTGGAGCGGTGTCCTCGGCACCGGCGTCTACGGCGGCTACTTCGGCGCGGCACAGGGCGTGATCCTGCTCGCGCTGACCGGCATCGCGATCCCCGAGGACCTGCAGCGGCTCAACGCGCTCAAGAACGTGCTCGCCGCGCTGGTCAACGGCGTGGCGGCCGCGATCTTCCTCTGCTTCGCGAGCGTCGCGTGGCTGCCGGCGCTGCTGCTGGCGGTCGGCTCGGCGGCCGGTGGCCAGCTCGGCGCGAAGATCGGGCGCCGCCTCTCACCCGCCGTCCTGCGCGGCGTGATCGTCGTCGTCGGGCTCGCCGCGATCGTCCAGTTGCTGACGTGAAGCCGCCCGATCGATGCTTGTATGCAAGTATTCAACCCATGGACCGGCTCGACCGTTCGCTGCTGCATGAGCATTCGACGACTTCGGCCCGGGTCCAGGCGTACGCTGCGCTGCGCGAGGCGATCGTCCGCGCCGAGCTCGAGCCCGGTCGCCAGCTCTCCGAGAACGAGCTGGCCGCACGCCTGGGCGTCAGCCGCACGCCGATCCGGGAGGCGCTCGTGCGCCTGCGCGACGAGCGGCTGGTGGAGATCGTGCCGCAGCTCGGCACGTTCGTGACCCGGATCTCGACCTCGGCCGTGGCTGACGCGCAGTTCATCCGCGAGGCGCTCGAGTGCGCGTGCGTGCGCCGCGCCGCCGACCTGGCCGCCGAGGACGACGTCGCCGAGCTGGAGGACACGCTGCGGGCGCAGGAGCGCGCTCGCGACTCCGACGACTTCGACGCGTTCTACGTGCTCGACGACGCGTTCCACCACGCGCTCTGCGACCTGTCCGAGCACCGCGCGGTGTGGCCGGTCAGTCAGCGCGCGCGCGGGCACCTCAACCGCATCCGGCGGCTGAGCATGCCCGTTCCCAGCTACCTTGCAGAGATGATCGAACAGCATCGGCGCGTGATCTCCGCCGTGGCCGATCACGACGCGGACGGCGCCGAGGCGCTGCTCCGCGACCACCTGCAGAACGTCCTGCAGGAGGTGCCGCGCATCCGCGCCCAACACCCCGGTTTCTTCGAGGAGGCCTGAGCCATGGCGATCGCGCCAGCCCACACCGACCTGCTCGCGATGTACGAGCAGATGCTGCTCATCCGGGTCTTCGAGACCGAGGCGGAGCGGCAGTACAAGGCGGCCCGCATCGGCGGCTACTGCCACCTCTCCTCGGGCCAGGAGGCGACCTGCGTCGGCGTCGTCGACGCGATGCAGGACGACGACCTGCTCGTCACCGACTACCGCTCGCACGGCTTCGCGCTCGCCCGCGGCACCTCGCCCGAGGCGGTCATGGCCGAGCTGTTCGGCAAGCGCGACGGGTGCGCGCACGGCCGCGGCGGCTCGATGCACCTGCTCGACACCGATCGCGGCTACTACGGCGGCTGGGGGATCGTCGGCGGCCAGCTTCCCCTCGCCACCGGCCTCGCGCTCGCACTCGTACGCCAGGGCAAGCGCCAGGCCGTGGCATGCGAGCTCGGGGACGGCGCGGTGAACATGGGCGCCTGGCACGAGTCGCTCAACCTCGCCGCCTTGTGGCGCCTGCCGATCGTCTACGTGGTGGTCAACAACAAGTACGGGATGGGCACGGCGGTGGACCGCGCCTCGGCCGAGCCCGAGCTGCACAAGCGCGCGAGCGCCTACCGGATGCACGGCGAGGCGATCGACGGCGACGACCTCGAGATCGTCATCGATGCCACGTCGCGCCTGCTGGACCGCGCGCGCGAGGAGCGCCAGCCCGCGGTGCTGGAGGCGATCACCTACCGCTATCGGGGCCACTCCGTGGCGGACGCAGGGCTCGCGTACCGGACCAAGGACGAGATCACCGAGCGCCAGCAGCACGACCCGCTGCTCCGCACCGCCTCGCGCCTGCGCGAGGCCGGCGCCGACACCGAGGAGCTGCGCGCGATCGACGAGCGTGTGGAGGAACGAGTACAGAAGGCGGTCGAGTTCGCCACCGAGAGCCCGGAGCCCGACGTCGACGCGCTCGCCTGGGGGATGCACAGCCAGGGCTCCGACGAGCAGTTCGCGCGCATGCGGCCCGGCAGCCCGTTCGGCGAAGCGGAGCTCGTGTTCGACGGGGGGCTGGGCAAGTGAGCACCATGACCGACGAGCAGCAGCCGGCCACGACCGGCAGCGAGCGCATGACCTACCGCGAGGCGCTGCGCCTTGCGCTGCGCGAGGAGCTGCGGCGCGACGAGCGCGTCTTCGTCATGGGCGAGGAGGTCGGCGTCTTCGAGGGCTCCTACAAGGTCACCGCGGGGCTGATGGCCGAGTTCGGGGCCGACCGGATCCGCGACACCCCGATCTCCGAGGAGGGCTTCGTCGGCGCCGGCGTCGGCGCCGCGATGCTCGGCGAACGCCCGATCGTCGAGATCATGACGCTCAACTTCCTGCTGGTCGCGATGGACCAGGTGATCAACCACGCGGCCAAGATCGGCGCGATGTTCGGCGGCGAGGTGCGCTGCCCGCTGGTGATCCGCACGCCCAACGGGGCGGGCAACCAACTCACCGCGCAGCACTCGCAGTCGTTCGACGGCTGGTTCGCCGGCACGCCGGGCCTGAAGGTCGTCGCACCCGCCAACCCGGCCGACGCGAAAGGGCTGCTCAAGGCGGCGATCCGCGACGAGGACCCGGTGCTCGTGATCGAGAACCTGCCGATCTACAAGGAGAAGGGCGACGTCCCGCTCGACCCCGAGTTCGTGACGCCGATCGGCCTTGCCGCGGTCGCCCGCGAGGGCTCGGACATCACGATCGTCTCGCACTCCTTCGCCACGGTGCGCGCGCTGCACGTGGCGGAGAAGCTGGCCGAGGAGAAGGGGCTGAACGCCGAGGTGGTCGACCTGCGCTCGCTGCGCCCGCTCGACATGGAGACGGTCGCGAAGTCGGTCGCCAAGACCAACCGCGCGATCTGCGTGGAGGAGGGCTGGCCGTCTTACGGCGTCACCGCCGAGCTGGCGGCGCGCATCTCCAAGGCGTGCTTCGACCACCTCGACGCGCCGGTCGAGCGCGTCGGCATGGCCGAGGTGCCGCTGCCCTACGCGAAGAACCTCGAGACGGTGGCGTTGCCGAACGAGGACCGGATCGCGGCGGCGGTGCTGTCCGTGCTGGGTTGACTTCGACTCGCTCACGGGCTCGGGGCGGCGGCCCGGGTCGGGTAGTCGGGCGCCTGCGTGGCCGGATCACCGACCACGCTGGGACGTTCACGGGCTGACCGGCGCCTGCTCGTTGAGCGGCTCTTGGCGGGATGCCTCGTTGCTCGTCTGCGTTCCCCGGCTCCATGCGAGCGCCGCGACCGGATCGCGATCAGCAAGGAGGATCGCGACCCGGCCGCTACATGAGGGGTACCGGCGCGGCTCCGCTCGCTTTCACGCGCGGAAGCAGCAGCGCGCTGGTCCTGCATCCGTGCGATTGGCCGCGGCCGCGTTGGCCACCTCACACGTGCTCGGCAAGGCCATCGGCGCATGGCCGGCGATCCTTGCTGTGGCACACCGGTGTCGGTGAGTTACGGTCAGAGCGTGCTGTCCTACGACGCCCTGCCGGCTCTAGCCCGCCCGCTGCTCGACCGGCTACTCGCGGCCGCGGCGCGCGACGAGCGCATCGTCGGCGTCACGGCGGGCGGCTCCGCCGTGACGGGAACAATGGACGAGTTCTCGGACCTCGACCTGGTTGTCGTCTGTCGCGACGGCGACCACGGTGCCGCGCCCGACGTGCGCGACCTCGCCGCCGCGATCGGTCCGCTGCTGGCCGCGTTCACCGGCGATCACGTCGGCGAGCCGCGGCTGCTCATCGCGCTGTACGGACCCCGCTGCTCCACGTGGACATCAAGGTGATCGCACTCCGAGACCTCGCTCACCGCGTCGAGGACGCGCACGTCCTCTGGGAGCGCGACGGCGCCGTGCGGGACGCGACGGCGGCCACGACCGCCGTATGGCCCGCGCCTGACGGACAGTGGATCGAAGACCGCTTCTGGGTCTGGGTGCACTACGGCGCGACCAAGATCGGTCGCGGTGAGCTGTTCGAGTGCTTGGAGCTCCTTACGCTCCTGCGCTCGGCCGCGCTCGGACCGCTGATTGCGCGCGAGCACGCGCAGCGTCCCCAGGGCGTGCGGCGCATCGAGCGCTACGCGCCTGAGCTCGTCGATGCGCTGGCGGCGGCGGTGCGCGATCACTCGCGCGCCGGCTGCACGGCGGCGCTCCGCACAGCCGCGGACCTCTACCGAGAGCTCCGGGCGCGCGCCGCCGACGCCGGCCTCAAGCCGCGCGCGGACGCCGAGCGCGCGGCGCTCGCCTTCCTCGACGCGCTGGGCTGACGGGGATCAAACCGATACTTGAACGACGCTGCCGCATCGCGCGAAATGCGGTCACCGTATGTGGGTTACTGGCTCGACCTCAGGACGCGCGTCAAGGCGCGTGTAGGCCAGCATCCCAAGCGCTTCGGTACGCATCGACGACGAAGCGGTCGACCGCTGCGACATTCGAGTTCTTCGGCAGGGAATGTCGATGATCTCCGCGCTGTCGATGCCGTGGAGATAGATCGATGTGATGCCGGATCATCGGCGCTCGGCGGGCATGGGCGGGTTGCGGTGGCCGAGCTGGCGTTGGGTGACGATCAGCGGGACGCCTTCGTGTGCCATCTCGTCGGCGTGCGCGTGCCGGAGCTGGTGCGGCGCGAAGCGCCGACGCACGCCAGCGTGCGTGGTGTCCGGCGAAGCTCCCGCGCGGGCGGCCGCGCTCGACCACGGCCGGCCGCGCGTGGCCGTTGATGATGGAAACAGCGGACCGACGGGAGTCTGACCCGGACACTGAGCCATGGCTGGAGTTGTTCTCACGCCCGCTCGTCCATGCCGACCTCGCGTCGGCGGCCGCCCTTGCCGTGCCGGACAAGCAACGAGCCGCGCGATGGTCGAGATCGGGCTCGCCGAGCGCGAGCGCCTCGTGGATGCGCAGCCCGGCGCGCCAGAGCACGACGATCAATCCGTGTAGGCGGCGACCATGTGCCCCGCCGCCCGCCGTCCGCATGACGGCGACGATCTCCTCGATGGTGAGCGGGTCGGCCGGGTAACGGATGCCCTTGTTGCGTGGCGGGCGACCGGCATGGTCGCCGGCGACGGGCGACGGGCGACGGCCGGCGGCATCGAGCAGCAGCTTGTTCATGACCTTTCCTCGGGCTCGACAGGCTCCCAAGCTTCGCCCCGCCGGCCCCTCGAGTCCCGCAGCCACCGCTTTCCTCGACAGAGCAACAGCGCGGCACGCGCGCCGGGCGCAGTCCGGCACCGTCAGTTGCACGGAAAGCGCAAGCGCGGCTTCGCCGGACGCGGGCGGCCACACCCGGCGGTGGACCGGTGCGGCTCGGTGTCTGTGGCCAGGACGCTGCCACCGCGCGGCTCAGTGCGCAAAGAGCTGGAAGACAGGCGGGAAGGTCGCGATGAGTCCCACGGCGATCAGCGCCGTCGTCGTACGCGCGACGGGTCGCCACGGGAGCTCGCGGTTGCGCAGCGTTGCGTGAAGCACCGCCCAGGCGACGGCCCACAGCACCGTCGCGCCGAGGCCCTTTCCGGACAGCGGTCCGGCGCCCTCCGAGACGGTGAGCGCGTCCTTGACCGCGGCGCTGGCTTCGGCGAGGACGACGAGAACGCCGAAGGCCGCGCAGCCGATGCCGGCGGCCAGCAACGCCGCAGCGATTCCCCCGTTGGGCTCCGTAGCGCTACGCGATTCGCCCGTGTCGGCCAGCTCGGCCGCCGGTCGACCGTGGCGTGACGGCGGCGCCCCGGGGCGCCGCTCGGGGGCGCCGGATGACCGTTCGTCGATGAGGCTCATGGGAATACCCTTCGATCAGAGATCCAGGAACAGGTTGGGCGCGACCTTGTTGATCGCGGCGCCGAGTCCGGCCGCCACCACGGAGGCCAGCGCAGCGACGGTGAACAGGCGGATGAGCGACGAGCGGATGAGCTTGTCGCTGGACACTCGGCGGCCGTAGCGGATCGCGACGAACGCGACCGCGGTGGCGAGGAAGGGCGTCAGCCAGGCGACGTGCTCCTTCCACTCCATCCCGAAGTCGTGCCAGAACGCGAGGTCCTCGTTGGCCAGCAGGTCCGCCTTCGGATAGGCGGCCGTCGCGGCGCCCTCCGGCGGCTCCGCCCGGTAACCGGGATACACGAGCCACGTCCCCGAAATGACGGCGCCCCACAGCGCCGCCGCCATCAACAGCGTGCTGGCGGCCCGCACCCGCGCCTTCAGCCGCGTCTCCGCAAGCCGCGTGGTTGTCCGGTCGACGAGCGTCGCGATCCCCCCGGCGAAGCCGTGGATGAAGCCGATGCCCAGCCCAAGGTGCAGCAGGAGGAAGAACTCGCCGCCGCTCAGCAGGTTCATCGGACCTACCGGTTGTCAGGGCTCGTGCAGGCGCTTCCTCGGGAGGCAACCGACCGGGCGCCGCCCGTCGATCGTGAACGAGATCCGGAGCATTGGGAGATCAAGCCGCGATTGGTCGCAGGCACGGTGAAGCCATCCTTCCATTGGGCGGCCTACGGAGTTAGCTGTCGGGCTCGCGCGTTCGACGACCTACGCTACGCCGCACGCTGGCGGCGATTCGCCCCTGGGGACCGGAGTCCCGTTGGTTCCCCCGCTTCCCGTCGCTGTCGACGGGAACTCGGCCTTGGTCGATTGAGCGCCGACAACATACCAGTGCAACGCGCATGCGCAAGGTGTGCCGCCAGTAATCCATGCGGCAACCAGCCTCGAGGCTGCAAGCGGCCATTGCGACCCGCTGAGCCGATCACAGCACCCGGCGCCTGAGCGCCTGACCGTGGTCGCTCGCCAACCGCATGCTCCGCGCCAGGATCGCTGGTCCGAGCGTTCCCCGCCGCGTCGGTGAAGCCCTGGCCGTGCGCCGTCCTTGCGTCCTTGCGGGTGTTCGACCCGACCGCCGGCGAACGCCACGAGCGCTGGCGGGCGAGTGAACTCATGCATCCTCACTCCAGAGGACCTCACCGACGTCCTGCACCTGTGGCTGGTGAGCGAGGACGCCGCGTACGAGATTGGGATCCAGGCCGGCCACAGCTTCGGCGGTGGAGTCACGCTCGGGTCGCCGCGGTGGCCGGTAGTTCCCTTTGGGCGGTCTGGTTGGGACTCCGAAGATCGCGCCGTCGCGGACAAGCGCGGCGCCATCCACGAGTCGCCACCCGAGCGTTTCGCTAGCCATCTG
>JBPCNM010000193.1:0-2772 GCA_051001255.1 Solirubrobacteraceae bacterium | reverse complement strand
GCTCACCGCCGGGCGCGCGGCCGCCGTGGCCGCGCCGCCCGTCGACGTCGTCGACACGATCGGCGCGGGCGACGCGTTCTCGGGCGGCTGGCTCGCGTGGTGGTCGGAGCAGGGCCTCGGTCGCGACGAGCTGGGAGACGCCGAGCGCGTCGTCGCGGCGACCCGCTTCGCCTGCCGCGTGGCGGCACGGACCTGCGCCCGCGCGGGTGCCTCGCCGCCGTGGCGGGCGGAGCTCGCGTAGGCTGCGTACGCATGGACCGGCTGCCGCGCGCCGAGCGCGAGCTCCAGACGCTCGATGCGGCGCGCATGCTGTTCGCCGAGCGCGGGTTCGCGGCCGTCACGATGGACGAGATCGCCGCTGCGGTCGGGGTCACCAAGCCGCTGATCTACACCTACTTCGGCAACAAGGAAGAGCTCTACCTCGCCTGCATGGAGCCCGCCGCCGAGGCGCTCGTCGAGACCGTCGCCGCCGCCGTGGAGGCGACCGAGACGCCCGCCGGGGCGCTGCGCGCCGGAGTGCACGCGTTCTTCATCTTCGTCGACGCCGACCGCAGCGCGTGGCGCGTGCTGTTCGACGAGACGCTGCCCGCCGGCGCCGAGCCCGCGCGCCGCGCCGCCGAGCAGCGCGAGCGGCTGACGGACCTCGTGGCCGCCGCGCAGCTCGAGCGACTCCCGGCCGAGCGCCGCGAGGCGCTGCGCGTGCAGATCGAGGCGCTCTCCGCCGCGATGCTGGGCGCTGCCGAGGCGCTCGCGCGCTGGTGGCTGCGCACCGAGGCGATGCCGGCCGGCGAGGCCGCCGAGCTGCTCATCCGCACGATCGAGCCCGGCCTGCGCGTGCCCGATCGGGCAGGGTGAGCGCGATCCCCCCGCGGAGGGGTTGATCGGAGCCGGCGATTGCGGTCGGGTTGCGCCCATGGCCTCCCCTTCTCCGCGCAACAGCATCGTGTCCGTCAGCTGCGGGAGCGCCGCATTCGGCGAGCACGCGATGAAGATCTACGAGCTGATCCGCGCCGAGCGCGAGAAGGCGCTCCCGCTCGGCAAGCCCGATCCGAAGCGGGCGGGCTAGGGCATGGCCTCCGCGGAGCACTACGACTGCATCGTCGTCGGCACCGGCTTCGGCGGCTCGGTGACCGCCGAGCGCATGGCCGGCGCTGGCAAGCGCGTGTTGGTGCTCGAGCGCGGCAAGCCCTATCCGCCGGGCTCGTTCGCGCGCAGCCCGATCGGCTTCTCGACCAACTTCTGGGACCCGAGCGAGGGCCTGCAGGGGCTATTCGACCTGTGGTCGTTCTCCGGCCTCGACGCGCTGGTCTCCAGCGGGCTGGGCGGCGGCTCGCTGATCTACGCCAACGTGCTGCTGCGCAAGGACGAGCGCTGGTTCGTGCAGGACGGCCCGGGCGGGGAGTCCTGGCCGCTGACCCGTGCCGACCTCGAGCCGCACTACGACCGCGCGGAGCGGATGCTCGGCGCACAGCGCTACCCGCTCGACCACGCGCCGTATGACCGCACGCCCAAGACACTCGCGTTCAAGGCGGCCGCTGAGGCGCGCGGCCTGGACTGGTTCCTCCCGCCGCTCGCCGTGACGTTCGCCAACCCCGGCGAGGACCCGGTGCCCGGGGAGCCGATCCGCGAGGAGCGCCCCAACCTCCACGGCCGCACGCGGCAGACGTGCCGGCTGTGCGGCGAGTGCGACGTCGGCTGCAACTACGGCGCCAAGAACACGCTCGACTACAACTACCTGAGCGCCGCGCATCACGCCGGAGCCGAGATCCGCACCCGCTGCGAGGCGCGCGAGCTCGAGCCGCACGCCCGCGGCTGGGCGGTCCACTACATCGCCCACGACGACGCGCACGAGGGCCGCAGGACCGACACGCGCGCGCTCCCCCGCGTGACGGTGACCGCCGACCACCTCGTGCTCGCCGCCGGGACGCTCGGCAGCACCTACCTGCTGCTGCGCAACCGCGCGGCGCTGCCCGGGCTCTCGGCGCGGCTGGGCGAGGGCTTCACCGGCAACGGCGACCTGCTCACGTTCGCGGTCCGATGCACCGAGGACGGGATGGACGGCCGGCGCGCGCCGCGCCGGATTGACCCGGCGTACGGGCCGGTGGTCACCAGCCCCACGCGGGTCGGTGACACGCTCGACGGCGACGGCGCCCAGGGCCGCGGCTTCTACGTGGAGGACGCCGGCTACCCGGAGTTCGTCTCCTGGATGCTGCAGGCGCTCGACACGCCGCAGGCGATCGCTCGGGCGCTGCCGGTGCTCGCGTCGGTGGCGTCCAAGCTGCTGCGCGGCCAGGACCAGAACGTGGCGGGCGAGGCGTCCAAGCTGCTCGGCGACTGCCGCCTCTCCTCCGGCGCGCTGCCGCTGCTGACGATGGGCCGCGACGTGCCCGACGGCCGCATGTCGCTCGCCGGCGACCGGCTGGAGGTCGACTGGAGCAAGGAGGGTGGATCGCAGGCGTACTTCGAGCGCGCGCGAGAGACGGCGCGCGGGCTTGCCGACGAGCTCGGGTCGACGTTCCTCGACAACCCGATCTGGCTCCTCAACCGGGTCATCACGGTGCATCCGCTCGGCGGCGTCCGGATGGGCCGCAGCGACGCCGAGGGCGTCGTCGACCCCTACGGGCGCGTGTTCAACCTGCCCGGCCTGCACGTCGCCGACGGCTCGGTGATGCCCGGGCCGGTGGGCCCGAACCCGAGCCTCACGATCGCGGCGCTGGCCGAGCGCTTCGCCGACGCGATGCTGGAGGGCGCGCCGGAGCCCGGCCGCCGCGC
>JBPCNM010000192.1:0-6538 GCA_051001255.1 Solirubrobacteraceae bacterium | reverse complement strand
GCGTCCGAGCGCGAGGCCACCTACACCCCGCAGGCCCCGCGCGGGACGGGCGTCCTGGTGGCGCCGGAGGACGGGGCGAGCGTGATGTCGCGCGTACGGGCGACGCTCACGCGGGAGCTGCCCGGCGCGCGGCGCACGCCGCTGCGGGGCGTGCCCGAGCCGGGCTATGGCTCGACCGCCACCGGGGCGTTCGTCGAATCGCTCGAGATCTGCGAGCCGGGCACCGGAGCGCGATCCTGCGCCAGCACGTCGTCGTACTCGAGCTTCGGCTCGCAGTACCTGATCGGCCCGGCGGCGCTGGCCTTCCTCGACCTGCCGCCCAGCACGCTGGCGCGGGCGCGGCGCACGCTCGCCGCGGGCGGCCTAGTCGCATTCGGCGATGCGCCGTCGCCCTCCGGGCGTGCCACCGTCACCAGGACCCGCAGCGTACTCGACACCAGCCCGGACGCGACGTCGGAGCGGGTCGTGGCCCGGGTCACCGTGCCGGCGCTGACGGTGAAGGCGCCTGCCGGCGGCTCCCGCGCCGCGGCCGTGCTCTCCGACGAGGCCGTGCGGCGCCTGCGCCTGCGATCCGCCCTCGTCTCTACGGTCGTCGACGGGGTGCCGATCGGGCGCGCGGCCGAGGAGCGGATCAACGAGTCGCTCGACGTGCTCGGCGACTCGACGTTCCTGCGGGTGGAGCGCGGTCCCGACGACAGCGACCTCCGGGTCGTCCTGGCCCTGCTGGGCGCCGTGGGCGCGGTGCTCGTGCTCGGCGGCACGCTGACCGCGACGCTGCTCGCCCTCTCGGAGGCGCGGCCGGACTTCGGCACGCTGCTGGCGGTCGGGGCGACGCCGGGCGTCCGGCGCGCCACCGCCGCGTGCTACGCCGGCGTGATCGGACTGCTCGGCGCGCTGCTCGGGGCGCTTGCGGGCCTCGTCCCGGGCATAGCGGTCGCGTTCCCGCTCACCGGCCGCCGCAGCGGCCGGCCGGAGGGCGACGGGCTGCCCGACGTGTTCATCAGCATCCCCTGGCCCCTGCTCGCCGCCCTGGTCGTCGGCGTCCCGCTCCTGGCCGCCGGCGGCGTCGCCCTGTTCACCCGCGCCGGGCCACCGCTGACGTACCGCCGCACCTGAAGAGGGACAGTCCCCCTTTGGGTTCGGCCGCCCGCCAGATTTAGAGAGGGACTGTCCCTCCTTAGGTTTCCTCGGCCATCCGCTTGATCGCCGCCAGTCGCGCGTCCCACTCGGAGGCCAGGCCGGCCATCCAGCGGGCCGTCGCGTCGAGCTGCTCGGTGCGCACGGTGTAGCGCACCTCGCGGCCCCGGCGGCGACCCTCGACCAGGCCCGCGCGGTCGAGCACCGCGAGGTGCTTGACCACCGCGACGCGGCTGACCGGCAGGTCGCCGGCCAGCGTCGTCGCAGTCCCGTCGCCGCGCTCGGCGAGCAGGCTGAGCACGCTGAAGCGGGTGGGGTCCGCCAAGGCGGTGAAGACCTCGGCGGCGGGCGCGTCGCTCAGGCCGCCACCCTCTCGGCGTACTCGGCGAGCTCGGCCAGCTCCATCGTCCAGCCCTCGGTGTTGCCCTCGCGGTTCTCGGTCCGCTGCTCATCGGAGCACGCCAGCGCGGCAAAGCCGCTCTCGACCACGCGCAGGCGCGTCGCGTCGCCGTCGGGCGCCAGGGTGAACTCGACGAGGGTCGAGTTGCCATCCACCGGCTCCTCGCCGGCGGGATCGCGGAACGGCGCCCAGCGGTAGGCGAAGCGGCGGTGCGGCTCGACCGCCTCGACGCGGCCGCGCGTCGTGCCGTGCTCGGTCCAGCGCATCACCATGGCGCCGCCGGGCCGCAGGTCGATCTCCGCGCCGGCGTCCCCGAACCACCGGCCGACGTGCTCGGCCTCGGTGAGCAGCGCCCAGACGCGCTCCACCCCGAAGTTACACGATCGGCGTCGGCGGCTCCTCGCCGGCCAGCACCGCGACCACGTTGGCCGCCGCGAGCTCGGCCATCGCGGTGCGCGTCTCGACGGTCGCCGAGCCGAGGTGCGGGACGAGCACGGCGTTCTCGAGGTCGACGAGCCCGGGATGGACGGCGGGCTCGTGCTCGAACACGTCGAGCGCGGCACCCGCGATGACGCCGTCGCGCAGCGCCGCCGCCAGCGCGGCCTCGTCGACCACGGGACCGCGCGCCGTGTTGACGAGGTAGGCGTCGCCGCGCATCCGGGCGAGCGCGGCGGCGTCGATCAGGTGGCGTGTCTCCGGCGTGAGCGGGCAGTGCAGCGACACCGCATGGGAGCGCTCGAGCAGCTGCTCCAGCTCGACCTGCCCCGGGTCCTCCCCCGGCCGGCGTTGCGCGTAGACGATCTCCATCCCGAACGCGCGGGCGCGCGCCGCGGTGGCGCGACCGATGGCGCCGTAGCCGACGATGCCGAGCGTCTTGCCGCTCAGCCCGCGCCCGAGCATGAAATCGATCGACCACGCCCACGATTCGCCCGACCGGATCCGCCGCTCGCCCTCGCCCAGCCGGCGCGTGACGGCGAGCAGCAGCGCGACCGCGAGATCGGCCGTCGCGGCGGTGAGCACCCCGGGCGTGTTGGTCACGGTGACGCCGTGGCGCCGCGCGGCGTCCACGTCGACGTTGTCGTAGCCGACCGCGACGTTCGCCACCACCCGCAGCTGCTTGCCCGCGGCGGCGAGCAGCGCGTCGTCGACGCGGTCGTGCAGCATGGTCACGATCGCGTCGGCGCCGGCGACCGCCGCGTGCAGCTCCTCCGTCTCCAGCGCGCGATCCTCGCCTGAGACCCACACGTCGGCGCCGCTCCCGCGCAGCGTGCGCAGCGCCGGCTCGGGCAGTCCGCGGGTGACGACGACGCGGAGCACGGCGGGCACTATGCCAGCGCGGACGGCGCGCCGTCGCCGGAGACGAGGCGGCGGGCGATCGCGAGCGCTACGACCTCAGACCGCGGCGAGCGCACGCTCCGCGGCGAGCACCGAGTCGAATGCCGCGAGCACCTTGTCGGCGGTCTCGATGGTCGCGTTGCGGCCCATGAGGCCGATCCGCCACATCGGCGGCGCGGCCGAGCCGAGGCCGCCGCCGACCTCGATGCCGTGCTCGGCCAGCAGGCTGGACTGAACCGCCTTGCCGTCGACGCCGTCGGGCACGCGCACGGCGGTGAGCGGGGCGAGCCGGCGGTTGGGCGCTGCGAGCAGCTCGAGCCCGCGCCCGCGCCCGCGGAGCGCCGACTGCAGGTGCGCACCGGCGGCCGCGTGGCGCGCCCAGCGGTTCTCGAGCCCCTCGTCCAGCACCCGCCGCAGCGCCTCGTGCAGCGCGTAGACGCCGAGCACCGGTGTCGTGTGGTGATAGACGGCCGGGCGATCGACCCAGTAGCGGCGCAGCAGCTCGAGGTCGAGCGAGAACGGGACCGGGGTGCGGCGCACCTCGATGCGCCGCCAGGCGCGCGGCGAGATCGCGACCGGCGCCATGCCGGGCGGCGCGGCGAGGCACTTCTGGGTGCAGCTGTAGGCGTAGTCCACGCCCCACGGGCCGACCTCCAGCGGCACCCCGCCGAGCGAGGTGACGCAGTCGGCCATCAGCAGCACGTCGTAGCCGGACAGGGCGGTGGCGAGCTCGTGCAGCGGATGCTGTGCGCCGGTCGACGTCTCCGCATGCACGACCGCGATCAGACGCGCCTCGGGGTTCTCGTCGAGCGCGTCCAGCAGGGCCGCGTTGGGGACGGTCTCGCCCCACGGCGCGGTCACGCGCACGACGCGGGCGCCCTGACGCTCGACGATGTCGGCGAGCCGGCGACCGAAGAAGCCGGCCTCGGCGACGATCGCGGTGTCGCCCGGCGCCAGCAGGTTGACGATTCCCGCCTCCATCGCCGAGGTCCCGGTGGAGGGCAGCGCGAGCACATCGCCGTCCGGCATCCGCCAGACGGCGCGCAGCATCGCGACGACCTCGTCGAGGATCGCGTGGAAGGCGGGATCGAGGTGGCCGAGCATCGGGCGGTGCATGGCGGCCAGCACGGACGGCTCGACGTCTGAGGGCCCGGGGCCGCAGAGCAGCCGGGTCGGTGGGTCCAGTGGAGGCGGAATCGGCATGGCGGCGGAGCGTGATGGCCATGGCCCTGAAACTCAAGCTGAGATTTTTGCCCCGACACATCGAGTCGTCTCTATCAATCGAGTGCGCTGATCGGGCCATGCGAATTCCCCTATGACGACTTGCGGTGCGGCGGCAGGCGCCCCACACTGCCTCGCCATGCCCAACGTGAGAACCCGCCTGCACCGTTCCGAGCTCGCCGTCCCCGGCAGCAATCAGCGCATGCTCGAGAAGGCGCCCCACATGGGCGCCGACGTCGTCATGCTCGACCTCGAGGACGCCGTAGCGCCCGACGACAAGGAGCGCGCACGCGGGCAGGTGATCACCGCGCTGCTCGACCAGGACTGGTCGAGCTGCTCGGTCTCGCTGCGCATCAACGGCCTCGACACCCACTGGTGCTACCGCGACATCGTCGACGTGATCGAGCAGGCCGGCGGCCACGTCGACACCATCCTGATTCCCAAGGTCGCCTGCGCGGGCGACGTCCACCTCGTCGCCACGCTGCTGTCCCAGATCGAGGCCGCGTTCGAGCTGCCGCACGCGGTCGGGATCAGCGTGCTGATCGAGACCGCGCCCGGGATGCACAACATCGACGAGATCGCCGCGGCGTGCCCGGACCGGATGGAGGCGATGGTGTTCGGCGTCGCCGACTATGCGGCCTCGCTGCAGAGCCACACCACGTCGATCGGCGGCTCGACCTCGGCATACTCGGTCCGCACGGAGGAGGGCGCGGAGCACTGGGGCGACCAGTGGCACTACCCCCTCGCGCGAATCGCGGTGGCGTGCCGCGCCCACGGGTTGCGGCCGATCGACGGCCCGTACGGCGACTTCGGCGATCCGGAGGGCTACCGCACCGCCGCCCGCCGCGCCGCCGTGCTCGGCTACGAGGGCAAGTGGGCGATCCACCCGTCGCAGGTCGCGCTCGCCAACGACGTGTTCACGCCGGACGCGGCAGCGGCGGACAAGACGCGGCGGATCGTCGCGGCGATGGCCGACGCGGCGCGCGAGGGCCGCGGCGCGGTCTCGCTCGACGGCCGGCTGATCGACGCGGCCTCGCTGCGGATGGCCGAGACGCTGCTCAGCAAGGTCGAGCAGATCGAGGCGCGCGAGCGCTCGCTGCCCGTGTTGACGGCGGCGGGCTGAGCGCGACCCTCAGGAGCCGACCGACGTCGCCGTGCGGTGGACCGCGTCGGCGCCGCTTGCAAGGCACGGCCGTCGGCCCCGTCTTCTATCGACGCGTCGGCCGGCTGACCGCAGCGCTGGCCTCGCCGAGGTGGCGGACGCGGTCGCGGTTGGACGCGAAGCGCATCGCCTCGTAGGCGACGAGCCCGACGCATACGACCGCGACGGCCGTCAGCCCGAGCAGCGCGTCCACCGTTGTGGCGGCCGGTATCAGGGCGACGAGGACGAGCAGCGCGACGACGCGCTGGCGGTTGACCGAGCCGACGTTGCGCAGGCGCAGCGCGACCAGGCCGACCAGGTAGAGCGCGGGCCCGCCGCAGAGCGCCACGGCGGGGATCAGCTCCAGCGGCTCGTCGACGTGGCCGAGCACCTTCTTGACGCCGAGGGCCAGCAGGACGATGCCGGCGATCAGGACCAGATGCAGGTAGGAGAAGGAGTCCCGGGCGATCGTGTTGCGCGCCCGGCGCGTCGACTGGGCGAGCAGCACGCGCGCGGCGACGAGCGCCACCACGTCGAAGTAGGCCCACCACAGCGCCGCGGCGACGGCGACGCCGAGCGCGCTGGCGGCGACGAGCCCGGCGTCGATCGGCAGGCCCGCCGCCCCCACGCCGAGCGCCACGATCGACTCGCCGAGGGCCACGATGAGGATCAGGCCGTGGCGCTCGGCGAAGTGCTCGGCGTGGACCTGCCACCGCTCGACGCCGCGCAGCGCGCCACTGAAGTCCACCGCGAGGGCCAGCGCCCAGCACGCCCCCTGGGCGATGCCGTCGAGCTGCGAGGCGACGACGAGCAGCAGCGTACCGGCGAGCGCCGTCGGCCCCAAGCCCAGCAGCGCCTGCCGTCGCACACCCGGATCGCCGGGCGCGAGGCTCGTCAGCACGATGTGGATGGCGCGCACGACGAGGTAGGCGAGCGCGAACGCCAGGCCGGACTCCCCGAAGGCGTCGGGCACGGCGAGCGCGACCACGAGCATCGCGGCCATCGCGACGAACATGAGCAGCCGCGGCCAGCCCTCCTCCGGATCGATCGCGTTGGTCAGCCAGGCATAGCCGACCCACGCCCACCACACCGTGGCAAGGACCAGCATCCCGCGCGCGAGCCCGCCCCAAGTCGGATCCTCGGCCATCGCCGCGGTGACCTGCGTGAACGCCAGGACGAACACCAGGTCGAAGAACAGCTCGAGCGGCGTGACGGGGTGCTCGACCTCGACCGGCTCGTCGGGCGCGGCGTCGCGTATCTCCGTCGCAGTAGACATATCGACCTCTGCGATAGCCGGGACCGAC
>JBPCNM010000191.1:0-4720 GCA_051001255.1 Solirubrobacteraceae bacterium | reverse complement strand
CGAGACCCGCCCCTGCGAGCTCAACGCCGCCGTCACCCGCGCCGCGACGCTCGCCGACCAGACCCCCGACCCGCAACTCGCCGCGCTGACCGCCGTCGCCGTGCTCGCACGCAGCCCCTACTGGATGCGCCTCGCCAACCTCCGCGGACTCGCCAGCGACGACGTCGTGCCCGCCGGACCCTGGGGCGGCGCGCTCACCATCCCGCCCGAGCTCCGGCGCTTCCTCGCCACTTGGCATCACGAACGCCAACCCCTGGCCGGCGCGGGCGCCATGCCGCTGTTCCCCGGCAACAGCCACGGCCGCGCCAGCCAACCCGCGATCCGCCGCCGCCCTGCCCGACTCGACGCCCCCGCCTCGCTCTGACAAGACCCACCCGACACCACCATCGGCGACGACGCCCACGCCGACGGCCGCGCGCTGCTCCTCCGCCTCTCGGCCTGGCACCTCTGGCTCGACCACCCCGACGAGACCATCGACGACGCGCCAGCCTGACCCTCCAAGGTCTGCCACTTCACCCGCGCAAGCCCTGCCACTTCACCTGCGCCCGACAGCATTCGGGGCCGCACACACCGGACGCTCCGAGCACGGGATCGTCATCGACGCATCGGTCGCCGAGGAAGCGATCACGCGCGCGCGCCGATACGGCCGCTCAGGTGCCGATGCGCTCTTCATGCCGGGCTTGGCGTCGCCGGCTGAGGCCGAGGCAGCGGGCGCAGCGTTGCGCGGGACCCCTCTGGTGTTCAAGTGCCCCACCGGGCACACCGGTCACGCGGAACGATCTCAGCTCGCTCGCGCGCTCGGGCTACCGCCTCGCGATCGCTCCCGACAGTTCCCTGCTGGCATCCTCCGAGGCGACGCGCGCCGCGCTGTCGGCGCTGGACGCCGAGGGCGAGCCCTACCGCGGCCACGAGCTCGAGCGGCTTCTTTCGGCCATCGAGCCCGGCCGGATGTCCCGGGACCGAGCGACAGCGAACTGAACGACGGCGCTTCTTGCGCGCCGGCTACTCTGACCGACCGGGCCGGCACCGTTCTCGACCCCGGACAGGCTGCCGCCGTGCTCAGGGGCAGGCCGGATCACTGTCCTTCGCGTCGGCGCCCCCGTCAACCATTCCCTAACGGAGGGCGCGCATCGATGACGCTCGAGCTCATCAATCCCGAGGGGCTGCCCACGCCGGCGTCCTACACCCAGGTCATCGCCGCGACCGGCAGCCGGCTGGTGTTCGTCGCCGGACAGGTGGCCGACGACGCTCAGGGCAACCTTGTAGGTCCCGGCGACGTGGCTGCCCAGGCCCACCAGGTGTTCGCCAACGTCGGCCGCGCCCTCGCCGCCGCCGGAGCCGGGCCGGAGCAGGTGACCAAGATCACGATCTACGTCGTTCACCACCGGCCTGAGTACCTGCCCGATATCTCGCAGGCCCGGATGGCGGTATTCGGTGACCACAAGCCTGCCGACACCCTGGTGGGAGTGGAGGCGCTGGCCGAGCCCGGGTACCTGATCGAGGTTGAGGCGATCGCAGTCGTCGATTGATCCGATCACCGTGGCGATGATTCGAACCCATCTGGTGGCCCCGCCGTCCCACCCGATCGCGATCCCCCAGATCGTGCGCGAGGCAGCCCGTCGCGCTCGCGGTTTGACCATGCGAGCGTTCCTTGGACAGCCCGCCGCGCCAGAGCACGACCGCACCTAGTCGCGGGCGATCGCCGCCGACCGGCGGCATCGAACACGGCAGAGACGGTCATGGGATCTCCTCCCAATCGCACAGCGGACAGAACCCGCCGCTCCACCAGCGCCGGCGCGTCCCGCGAGGGTCACGTCGGAGATCGTGCCGTCTCGCTTCGCCCCCGCGATGCGCAAGCCGGCGGCTCGTCGGCCAGGCGCCCGACCCTTGTCCGCACCAGGAGCGCGCGATCTGCGGCTCGCGACGCTTCCTTTGCGCGAAGGGCGCTCTGGCACGGTCCGTCGCGGGCGTGCGGCCGCGTTGCCGGACGTTCGTCGAGGGTCAGGAGGTGCAGGGCGCGTGGCCAACCAGGACCGCGAGATCGCGGTGCGTCCAGGCAACTTGGGCTTGCAGGTCGGCTGCGGTGAGCCATCGCAGCTGATCGGCGATGGTGCTGGGAGTGTCGTAGTCCGGGTCAAGTGGGGTCAGGAGGTCGGAGGGGTCCTCGAGCGCGACGAAATCGCCGAGGACGAGCCGTCCGCCTGGTGTGAGGCTGTCGGCGATGCGCCGGAAGAGCTCCGCCTTCCCAGCGCCGTCGAGGTGGTGGACGGCGAGCGCGGCGACGACCACGTCGAACGGACCGTCTGGCAGCGGGTCTTCGAGGCGCGCGACGCGCAACTCGACACGATCGGCCGGGAGTGCTGCGCGCGCGCAGTCGAGCATCTCGCCGCTCGCTTCGAGCCCGACGAGCACGGCTGCTGGGTGGCGCGTGAGCACGCGCCGCGCGGTCTCGCCGGTGCCCGTTCCGAGCTCGAGCACGCGCTTTGCGTCGGTCCCGGTGGCCGCGACCGTCTCGTCTTGGAGGCGCTCGTAGTCGGGCACCGTCTCGTGCATCAAGGCGAGAAACGTGGGGGGATCCCAGCGTTGCAATCGCGCCATCCGCGCAGGCTAGCCGTCGGCTCAGTCGTCGCTGCTTGTGGCCCTTGGCTGCGGTGCGTGGCTGACGTCGCGCACGTCCCGCGCGAGCAGGCCGCCGATGGTCGCGCGTGCGGTCACGCCCACGGCGATCGCGAGCGTGGTCGGTGCGCCGACCGCGGCGTCTTCACCCCACGCGTAGCGAAGGCTCAGCTGCGGGCGGCTGCCGAGGACGGCCGAGCCAGGTCCCTGCGCCGACCAGCGCCGCACACACAAGAAGCCGCACGCTGAGCTGCTCGCCGAGCAGTAGCGCAGCGCCGGCGGCAGTGAGCACGGGGATGACCAGTTGCACGGCGCCGGCCGACGTGCCCGACAGCGACCGCTGACACGCGTACCACGCGACATAGGCGAACGCTGTCGTCCCGGCGCCCATCACGATCGCCCAGGCCAGGCCGGCAGCGGTGACGTGCAACCCCGCGAAGACCCCTGCGGTGGCCGGGAGCGCCAGGACCGCAGCAAGGATGAGGAAGTGACCGGTGGTGGCGACTCGCGGATCACTGCCGGAGCGCCCCGCAGCGGTGTACAGACCCCACGCCGCCCCGGTCACCGCGAGCAGCAGCACGCCCGTGACCGTCACCGTGCGGATCGAGCCGCTGGCCAGAACCGCGATGCCGGCGAGGGCCGTTGCCGCCCCGACGGCGCGACGCGGCGGAAGTGGCTGCCGGTGGAGAACGTCCCAGGCGATCAGCGTGAGCAGGACGGTCGCGTAGAAGACGAACGTCCCGGCGGCGGCCCCGATGTAGCGGTAGCCGTAGGAGATGCAGACGGCGTAGACCCCCAGCCACAACGCGGGGCGCAGGTTCGCCCGGCCGACCACGATCTGCTCCCGCCGCGCGAACGCCAGACACACCAGGGCGATCGCGCCGGCGACGAAGCGCACCGCCGAGAGCAGGCCGGCGTCGAGCAGGTCCGCGTCGACGACGTGGCGTGTGATCAGCGAGTTGGCCGCGAACGACACGAGCACGAAGCCCAACAGCAAGGTCGTCGTCGCGGGGACGCCCCGCCGCGCCCCGTCGCCGTCGCGCCCGGTCGCGCTGCGCGCTGGTTCCTCGATCCCGGTCGCCGTCACGGGCACGGGTGCGTGGGGCCGCTGCCCGATCGACAGGTTCACCGCGGGTCCGGGGGCGCATCGGCCATCAAGTCGCGCGTCATTGCCATCTCCTCGGTGGCCTCTTGCAGGAGAGACGCCGTGCCGTCCGATTCATTCCTGCCGTCCTCGTCGCCGAGACCGACGAGGACGAGAGCGCCGGTGGCCCGACGCGCACTCCGTGGGGCTGGCCGGCTCGCTCCTGCTCCCGCGAGAAGAAGAGGCGAGGCACGCCGCCGCAATCAACGGGCTTTGCCGGTGGCGATCCAGGCGCGCGCCGTGAGCCGGAACGCATCGTGCCCGACACCGAGGCGGCGCCGGAGCTCCTGCTTCAGGGCCGCCCGGCGCTCAGGTGCGAGCGAGCTGACGTAGGCGCCCGAGGGCGCGACGCCGAGCTCGAGTGGCTGCCAGAGGTCCTCGAAGCCGTCGTAGTCGGCGGTGGCGACGGCTGGGGCGATGCTCACCTCGCCAAGGCCGGCTGCCCGCCAGAGGTCGCCGAGCTCGTCGGGTGTGCAGAACGGCATGCAGCGTCCCTCATCGCGGTCCGCAGCGGAAGGATCGAGCGAAACCGCTGCGCCCCAGAAACGCCTCAGGAGCGTCATCTCCCCGGCGTAATCCCAGACCGCGGCGGCCACCGTGCCGCCGGGACGCGTCACCCGATGCATCTCGCGCACGCCCTCTGGCGGATCGGTCATGAAGTTCACGACGAGTTGGGCGAACGCGTGATCGAAGGCGGCGTCGGGAAACGGCAGCGCCTCGGCGGAGGCGACCTCGACGTGGACGCCCGGCAGGCGTCGGCGGCACGCTTCGGCAAACGGGACCGACGGATCGACCGCTGCCACGTGCGCGGCGCCGAGCAGGGCGACGAGCTCGCTGGTCAGCGCGCCCGGCCCGCAGCCGACGTCGAGGGCGCGCCGGCCCGGCCGCACGCAGGCGGCGGCGACGAGCGCCCGCGCAAGCTCGCCGCCGTAGCGGCCGACATGCCGGTCATAGGCCTCC
>JBPCNM010000190.1:0-4446 GCA_051001255.1 Solirubrobacteraceae bacterium | reverse complement strand
CGATGCATTCGGCGATTTTCCCTGGTGCTCCGCGTCGTGGCTTCCGTTGTGCGGCACCGACACGGTCGTCATACGCGCGGAAGGCAGCGCGATCGGTGTTCGCTCGTCGCTCGACTCCGAAGCTGGGTCGGTGGGCTGTCGCGGCGAGCCTGATGGTCGCGGGCCTGCTGGTGGCTCCGTCGCTGGCCTCGGCGCGCTCGAACGTCGATCTGCTCAACCAGGCGAATGTCCGACTCGACGGCGCCGCCGGCTCGGACTTCGCCGGCGGCTCGGTCGCCGCAGCGGGCGACGTCGACGGCGACGGGCGCGACGACGTGATCGTCGGCGCATACGCCACGGAGAACAACGTACCGCCGCGCGGGCAGTCTCACCCACACTCTCCCGGCCGGGAAGAGCAGCGTCGCCTACAGCGGGCGCATCGCCCGGCACCGACTCGCGCCCGGGCACTACCGGCTGAACCTATCGGCGACCGACCCCGCCGGTAACCGTTCCAAGACCACGACGCTCAGCTTCACGGTCGTCAGGCGTTGACCACCGGGCGCGGCCAGCCTCACCGACCCTCTCGTAGCCGAAGCCCGAACCGTCTCGATCGAGGATCGGTTTACGACACGGTGCCCCGCGCGTACCAGGCGCGGGCGTCCAGCGAGAAAGGCCCGTGAGGAAGCGCCGCCCGGCACGCCTCACGCACGATCGCCCGCCGCTCGTCGGGCAGCGAGTCCAAGTATTCGCCGGCCGGTCCGACCGCGAACGTGAACGGCTCCCAGAAGTCGTCGAAGCCCGAGTAGTCCGCGCGGGACGTGAGCTCACCGCCGACCACGTTTTCGAGGCCGGCGCGCCCGAAGCGCTCGACGAGGTCGCCCTCGGCGGTGCCGGCCAGCCGCCGCTCGCCCTCGACGCCGGGGTCGAGCTGCCGCGCCGCGGTCCAGAAGATCCGCAGCATCGTCATCCCACCCGCCGCGGTGTCCCACATGCAAGCGGCGACGGTGGCGCCGGGCCGCGTGACGCGTGCCATCTCACACACACCCCGGTCGGGATCGCGCATGAAGCCGACTACGAGCGAGGAGAGCGCTGCGTCGAACTCCCGGTCCGCCCAGGGCAACTTCTCGGCCACGCCCTCACGGACGTCGGCACCGGGGTTGCGGTCGCGGCAGGCCGCCACGAACTGCGGCGCCTGGTCGATCGCCGCAACGTTCGCCTCGCCGACGCGCGCGGCGAGCTCGCGCGTGAGCCCGCCCGGTCCACAGCCCACGTCGACGACCCGCATGCCGGACGTCACGCCGGCGGTGTCGGCGAGTGCAGCGGCGAGCGTCGGCGCGTAGCGCCCCATGAAGCGGTCGTAGTGCTCGGCTGACGCTGCGAACTGCATGGTCGAAGTCAAGCCGACCAGGGACGGTCGCGTCAAGGCCGCGCGGAGCGTCAGGATGCGCAGCGTCGGTCAAGCAGACTGCAGCACGAGCGTAGGCGCTCGCCGCACACTCCGCCTGCTCCCCTACGCGCGGGCCGGAGTCATGCGCAGGGCGAGCATGCCGCCGCCGAGCACAGTCGACTCGGTGATCCGCCGCTCGTGCTGCTCGCCGGCGTCCCGGAAGAGCCGGACGCCCTTGGCGCGGACGATGGGCGACACGAGCAGCACGTACTCGTCGACCAGGGCATTGCCCATGAGGGCCTGGACGAGCGTCGGGCTGCCCCAGACCAGCAGGTTCTGGTCCTGCGTCAAGGCGCGGACCCGCTCGACGACGTCGTGGCCGATGATCGTCGAGTTGTTCCAGCCGGCCCGATTCAGCGAGGTCGACACGACGTACTTCGGCATCGAGTTGAACTTGTCGGAGTACGGGTCGCCCGAGCGGGACGGCCACGCCGCCGCGAAGCCCTCATAGGTGACCCGGCCGAGCAGCAGCGCGTCGGACGCCAGCAGGACGTCGAGGTTGAGCTTTCCGGTGTCGTCGCTCTGGAACTGACCGGACCACAGGTGCGGATCCTCCACGACGTTGTCGAGCGTGATGAAGCCGGTGACGGACCTCAGTCATAGCGCCGGATGAGACGGACATTGAGGGCGAGCATCAGCGCGCCCAGGACGGCGACGACGGCGAAGGCGGGCAGGATGTCGCTCCACACCAGGTCCTCGAGGATGAGGGAGCGCAGCCCCTCCATCACGTAGGTGACCGGATTGAGCGACGCCGCCACCTCCATGGGCCGGGTGAGCAGGTCGCGGGGTACGAAGTTCGGCGTCAGGAACAGCAACGGGAAGAAGACCAGGCCGCCGGAGTTGGTCGCCGCTGCGCTGCGCGTCTTGAGCGCGATGAGCTGCATGAAGCCGACGAACACGACGGACCACAGGGCCGTCAGCCCGACGAGGAGTACGAAACCGAGCGGACCGCTCGCGATGGAGATGCCGAACACCAGCCCGAGCAGCACGAGTGCGATCGCGATGAGGAGCCCCTTCGCCAACTCGGCGATGAGGCGGCCCAACACGATCGCCGTGCGCGGGATCGGCGCCGAGCGTAGCTTGTCGAAGTATCCGCCTTCGATGTCCTCGACCAGGAACAGCGCCGCCGTCCCGAACGACGCGGCCAGCAGAAGTGAGGCGGGCAGCTGAAACGCGCCGTAGCCCTGGCCCTTGAGGAATTCAGTCGACGCCGCTGGGAAGATCTTCCCGGCCTGGCCGACGTTGACGACGAGGAAGAACAGCGGGATGAACAACGTGGGCAGTAGCGCCTCGGGCGTCCGCCACGCCTCGCGAAGCGCGCGCTGTCCGAGCACCCAAGCCTGTGTCATGCCGTCACCTCCTGCACGTCGCCGGCGACGTGGCCGCGCGTGCGTCCGGTCGCGTCGAGGAACACGTCGTCGAGCGTCGGGTCGCTCGCCAGGCCCCCGCGCTTGCGCAACTCCGCCTTGAGCTCGGCCGGCGTCCCCTCGCGCACGATGAGGCCGCCGTCGATGATGGCCAGCCGCTCGCACAGCTGGTCCGCCTCCTCGAGGTACTGCGTCGTGAGGAACACGGTGGTGCCGAGGCGGTTGATCCGCCGCACCTCGTCCCACACCGTGAGCCGGCTCGCGGGGTCCAGCCCAGTCGTCGGCTCGTCCAGGAACAGGATCTCCGGCCGGTGCACGAGCGCGGAGGCAAGATCGAGGCGGCGCTTCATCCCGCCGGAGTAGCCCTTGACACGCCGGTCGGCTGCCTCGACGAGCTCGACCAGCTCGAGCAGCTCCTCGGCACGCGCCGACGAGTCGCGTGGGGACATGCCGAACAACCGCCCTTGCAGCACGAGCGTCTCCCGTCCGGTCTGGCGAAGGTCCAGCCCCGCCTCCTGCAGCGCCACGCCCATGCGGCGACGCGCCACGTCGGGCTCGCGGGCCACGTCCACGCCCGCCACGCGGGCGATGCCCGAGGTGATCGACAGCAGCGTCGTGAGCATGCGGATCATCGTTGACTTTCCGGCGCCGTTCGGCCCCAGGAAACCGAAGACCTCACCGGCCTCGACCCTGAGGTCCACCCCTCGAACCGCCTCGACTACCCCGGCCCGGCTGCGGTAGTGCTTGACCAATGCCTCGGCCTGCACAGCAGCGGTCGTGCCCACTCGCCCGGGCACGGGCGATCTCGGCTCGACCACGCTTGCTCCCTCGTCCACGGCCTTGCTCCTCGCTCGTCGTCGTGTGTGCTCACCCGGGTTAGACCGTAACCGTCGACAGAACTCATCGCTGTGAGCCAACGTCCTGTCCGAACGCGTCCGCGCTTCCGGTCCGCGCGACGAGCGGGTGCGCTTCAACGACTACGTCTGAGCACCAGACCGTAACGCGGCCGTTCGACTCCAGTCCGCCCGCGGGCGGGCGCTCTGCCGGCGTTTCGGTCGGCTGGGTCGAGGCCGTGCGGCGGCGGTGCCGGCCCGGCGCGTTTTGTGGTCGACGTCGGAGCTCGGCCCGGGCGATCGGTGCGTACGACGTCGACCCCGATCGGTGTGCTCAACGTCGGGAGCGTGCGCGCCAGCCGCCGGCTTTCGTCTGGCGCGAGTGGCGAGCCACGGGTGAACGATTGGTTCAGCTCGGACGAGACGGGTAGCTCCTTGAGATCGGCCCACTTGAACTGCTCATCCTGCTTCTCATCGTCATCCCCATCGGCGCGATCCTGCTGCTCGTCCGGATCACGAGCGTGCGGCCGAGGGGGTGAAGCCGGATGGCGGCGGGGCGCAGTGGGTAAGTCAGCGGCGTGTCGGCTGGTCGCGATGTGCCCGAGGGCTTCGAGTTGCTTGCCGACGGCGGGGCGTTCGTAGACCTCGTCGGCCCGATCTACGTGGGTCCTGCCGGCGTACTGGGCGTGCGGGTGGAGGACCGCCATCTCAATCGAGGGGGCACGGCGATGGGCGGTTTCCTCGCAACGCTTGTCGACACGGCGCTCGGGCGCGCGATCCGCGACGTCTCTGCGGGCGGCGCGCAGGTCGCCACGGTCTC
>JBPCNM010000189.1:0-3015 GCA_051001255.1 Solirubrobacteraceae bacterium | reverse complement strand
GAACATCACCGGTTCCCCGCGGGTCTGGTTCTGCGGGGGGAATGGGATGCCGGAGAAGGTGCTTCGTCCCCCCCCCTCGCGCAGGGCGTCGACGGCTCGCCCGTGCAGGGAGCGGGGGAACGGCCATCCGCGCTCGAGGTCGGAGAACGTGATGTCGTCGATCGCGACGACGGCCACGTCGTCGACCGGCTCCTCCCCGCGCAGCTGGAAGCGCAGGGCGACGGAGTCCTGTTCGGGCCTGGCCAGCAGGCCGGTGACGTCGGCCGCCATGGCGAGCGCCACGGCGATGAGCCCCGCCGCCAGGACGGTCGCCCCAGGGGCTGACCGGCGGCGGTCTCGCGATACGACGCGGAGTCGCACGCGCCTCAGCGGCGGTGGCGCGCGAGGTGTCGCTCGCCGGCGTGCACGCGGACGACCCGGCCCGTGGCGCGGACGCGCACGTCGACGGCGCCCTCGGTGACCTTGGTCAGCGTGCCGTCACAGCGATCGGTCATGCTCCACGCCGTCCCGCGGACGGTGGCCACGCTGTCGCGGCCGTGGGTGCGGAAGCGGCCGCCGCGGTCCTTGCCCCAGAGGCGGCGGACCTCCTCAGGACGCGTGCGTGCGACGGCGGCCAGCGTACGCGCCCCGGCGGCGCGCTTGCAGCCGGCGAAGCCGGCGCCGCGCAGGTGCAGGTCGGTGCGCCCGTTGCCCTTGCCGGACTGCGAGACCTTGAAGCGTGCGCCCCCGAACGTGGCCCGCTGGGCCGTGCCGTCGGGCAGCGCGGCGCTCAGCTCGATCGCTCCGGCGCCGGCGTTGACGACGGTGCCGACGGGAACGGATGCGGCGTCCGCGAGCGCCATGAAGTGGTTGGCGCCCGGCAGCCGCACGCGCACGGTGCCCTGCGCGGGCGCGGCCACCACGGTCTCGCCCAGCACGGGCGCGGGGTCCGATGCGTCGTCGCCGCCCGCGGTCGCCGGCGGCTGCTCGCCGGACGCTGGCGTGCCCGGCGTCTCCGGCGTGCCCGGCGCTGTGGCCGCCGCCGTCGTGAAGAACATGAGCGTGCCGTCGCTGCGCTCACCCGAGCCGGTGGCGACCAGTCGCGCACCGTGCCGGGTGGCGGCGGACAGGCCGGTCAGGGTGGCCGAGACGGAGATTGGCCTGTTGTTGCTGTCGCCGCGGACGACGACGTGCGCGGTCGACTTCACGTCGTTGAGCGACGCGCCGTACTCGATCCACCAGGTGGTATCGCCACGCGCGGGCTCGAGCGTCCCGGTCAAGCGCGCAGAGCTCGCCCTCACGTCGGACGCGGCGAGGGCGCCCGCGTACGGACCGTCATCGTCGTTGTCGCCCTTGGCGGTGCTCGCCGCCGGCAGGATGAGCAGCGCGGCGAGCGCGGCGACGCAGAGGCGGCGGCAAGGAGAGGTCACACCCGACATATCGACACGACGGCGCCGAGCCTTGACGGACCGAAAGTCGGTCATATGTCCATCCGTTGCGGCAGGGCTCAGAGCGCGCTGACCGAGCCGCCCGGGCGCACCTGCCCATCCGAGCGCCCCGCGACTACTGGACGGCGAGCCGCTCCTGCAACACCCGGGCGAGCCCGTCGATCGCCACGCGCTCCTGCGCGAGCGTGTCGCGGTCGCGCAGCGTGACCGTCCGGTCCTCGAGCGACTGGTGGTCGACCGTCACCGCGAACGGCGTGCCGATCTCGTCCTGGCGGCGGTAGCGCCGGCCGATCGCGCCGCCGTCGTCGTACTCGGCCTTCACGTGCCGGCGCAGCGACGCGTAGACCTCGCGCGCGAGCTCCGGGTGGCCGTCCTTGCGCAGCAGCGGTAGCACCGCGACCTTGACCGGCGCGAGCGCGGGGTGCAGGCGCAGCACCGTGCGCCGCTCGCCGCCGAGCTCGTCCTCGTCGTAGGCGTCGCACATGAAGGCGAGCAGCGAGCGCCCGACGCCCGCCGCCGGCTCGATCACGTGCGGGACGTAGCGCTCGCCGCCCTGCGGATCGACGAACTCGAGCTTCTCGCCCGAGTGCTGGGCGTGCTGGCGCAGGTCGAAGTCGCCGCGGTTGGCGATTCCCTCGAGCTCCGACCAGCCGAACGGGAACCGGTACTCGACGTCGCTCGTGGCCGACGAGTAGTGCGACAGCTCGGCGGCATCGTGGGCGCGCAGGCGCAGGCCCACGGCGTCGATCCCGAGCCGGGTGTACCAGTCCAAGCGCTCGGCCATCCAGTGCTCGTACCAGTGCTGGGCCTGGTCGGGCGGCACGAAGAACTCCATCTCCATCTGCTCGAACTCGAGCGTGCGGAAGATGAAGTTGCGCGCCGTGATCTCGTTGCGGAACGACTTGCCGACCTGGGCGATCCCGAACGGGGGCTTGCGGCGCGCGAACTGCAGCACCTGCTTGAAGTCGAGGAAGATGCCCTGGGCGGTCTCGGGGCGCAGGAAGACGGTCGTGCCCCCTTCCTTGACCGGCCCGATCGCCGTCTCGAACATGAGGTTGAAGTCGCGCGGATCGGTCAGATCGCACTGGGCGTCCTCGCCCGGGTGCTTGGACGGCCTGCGGCCGCACTCGAGCTCGGCGAGGTGGTCGGCCCGGAAGCGCTGCTTGCACGTGCGGCAGTCGACCAGCGGATCGGTGAACCCCGCGAGGTGCCCGCTCGCCTCCCAGGTCTTCGGATGCTGGATGATCGCCGAGTCCAGCGCGACCACGTCGTCGCGATCCTGGATCATCGACTTCCACCACTCGCCGACGACGTTCTGCTTGAGCAGCACGCCGTAGTGGCCGTAGTCATAGGTGTTGGCGATCCCGCCGTAGATCTCCGAGGCGGGAAAGATGAAGCCGCGCCGCTTGCACAGCGACACGATCTTGTCCATGGTCACGACGTCGTCGGGCATTCGCGGGCCGTGATGCTAGTCGGCGTCGGCCGGCAGCAGCCGGAAGGCCGGCTCGCCGGTGAGCGGCCGCAGCGTGCGGAAGCGGCGCTCGTCGAGCGTGGCGACGTCGGCGGTGCCCAGCCGCCCGGCGATCGC
>JBPCNM010000188.1:0-8132 GCA_051001255.1 Solirubrobacteraceae bacterium | reverse complement strand
CCGCGATCGCCGACGACGCCGAGCGCCGGCGCGAGCTGGCCGCCGCGCCCGAGGTGCTCGCGCGCCAGCTCGACCGCACCGACGGGCTCGAGGAGGCCGCCGTGGCCGCGGCCGGCTGGCGCCGCCTCGCGGTGATCGGCCGCGGCGCCAACTACGCCACCGCGTTCGAGGCCGCGCTGAAGATCAAGGAGCTGGCGTCCGTCGCGGCCGAGCCGGCCTCTCCCGCCGACTTCCTGCACGGGCCGGTCGCGATGCTCGACCCAGGTTTCCCGGTGCTCGCGATCCTGCCGTCGGCGCCGGCGGGCTCCGCGGTGCGCGACGTGCTCACCGCAGCCCACGCGCGCGACGCGGACGTGACGGTGATCGCCGACGACGACTACGCCCCCGCGCGCGCGGAGCGCAGGCTCACGGTCGAGCCCGGGCCGGAGTGGCTCAGCCCGCTGTCGGCCGTGGTGCCCGCCCAGCTGCTCGCCGTCGGCGCCGCCGAGCGCCGCGGGCTCGACGTCGACCGCCCCGTCGGCCTCCAGAAGGTCACCCGGACGACCTGAGGAGCAGAGACCCGGCGCCCATGTGCGGCGGGGTTGTGATGCACGCTGTCGGCTCAGCCTGCCGACGCTGCGGCCGAGGTACCGGTGTTCCGTGGCGGCGGTGGCGTCCGGCCAGGGGTCGACGTCACGTCGAACCGTGGGTTGCGCGACCCTGAGGGCGCCTGCGGCGTGCTTGCCCCTCGCGGAAACGTCTGATACGTTCGGGTAATCGATTTCTCGACCGAGTGGAGCGCGGATCGTGGGAGCGTTGGAGGGAGCGCCGGACGCACGTCGGCTGCTGACCATGAGGGGGATCGCCAAGCGCTTCGCGGGCGTGCTCGCCCTGCGCGGTGTGGACTTCGAGGTGCGCCGCGGTGAGGTCCATGCGCTGCTCGGCGAGAACGGGGCCGGCAAGTCGACGCTGATCAACATCCTCTCGGGCGTCTTCTCCGACTACGAGGGTGAGATCGTGCTCGACGGCAAGCCGGTGAGCTTCCATCGTCCCGCACAGGCGCAGGAGGCCGGGGTGGCGACGATCCACCAGGAGCTCAACCTCGTGCCCGAGATGAGCGTGGCCGAGAACCTGTTCCTCGGGCGCGAGCCGCGCACGCCGCTGCGGCTGCTCGACCGCCGGCAGCTCGCGCGCGACGCGCGCGAGCTGCTGGAGAGCGCCGGCGTGGACATCGACCCGGCGCGCAGCGTGCGTTCGCTGCGCGTCGGCGAGCAGCAGCTGGTGGAGATCGCCAAGGCGCTCTCGCTCGATGCCCGCATCCTGATCATGGACGAGCCGACGTCGGCGCTGGCAGAGGCCGAGGTCGAGCGCCTGTTCGCCGTCATCCGCGAGCTGCGCCGTCGCGAGGTGGCGATCATCTACATCTCGCACCGACTCGAGGAGCTGCCCGCCGTCGCCGACCGCGCGACCGTGCTGCGCGACGGCAGCCTCGTGGGCACCGTCCCGATCGCCGAGACCCCGCGCGGCGACCTGATCCGCATGATGGTGGGCCAGCCGATCGCGAACCTGTTCCCGGACGCGCATGCGCAGGGCGGCGACGAGCTGCTCGTCGTGAACGGGCTGACGGTGCGCCCCCGCCGTCCCAAGCCCGGCCGCTCGGAGCCGCGCGACGTCTCCCTGCGCGTACGGCGCGGCGAGATCGTCGGCCTCGCCGGGCTCATGGGCTCCGGCCGCACCGAGCTGCTGCAGCGCATCCTCGGGATCGGGCCGCCGGCCGCGCGCAGCGGCGAGGTCCGCCTGGCCGGCGAGCCGTTCGCGCCCCGGTCCGCGCGCGCGGCCATCGCCGCCGGCGTCTGCCTCGTGCCGGAGGACCGCAAGACGGACGGCCTGGTCCTCGGGCAGTCGGTCGGTGCCAACGTGACGCTCGCGGCGCTGCGCGACTTCGCGCGCGCGGGCATCGTGCGCGTGGGCCGCGAGCGCCGGGCGATCGACCGCTCGATCGGCGAGGTGGGAATCAAGGCCCCCGGCCGCGCAGCGGCGGTGCGTACGCTCTCGGGCGGCAACCAGCAGAAGGTGCTCTTCGCCCGCCAGCTGCTCACGAAGCCGCGGCTGCTGCTGCTCGACGAGCCGACGCGCGGCGTCGACGTCGGCGCCAAGGCGGAGATCTACGAGCTGCTCGGCAGCCTGGTGCGTGAAGGCGTCAGCGTGCTGGTCGCGTCCTCGGAGCTGCCGGAGCTGCTCGGTCTGTGCGACCGCATCCTCGTCCTGCGCTCCGGGCGCGTGGCGGCCGAGCTCTCGCGCGGGCAGGCGACCCAGGAAGCGATCCTCGACGCGGCGACGGCGTCGCTCGAGCGCAGGGTGCCAGCAGCATGAGCGCGGGGACCGGGAACCGCGCGCCGGGAGCCGCCGAGCCTGCGACCGCCGCGGGGCCGGGGCGGGGGGGAGGCCGGATCGCGCTTCCGCGGGGGCGCGCGCAGTGGGTCGACTTCGTCTTCCGCTTCCAGAGCTTGTTCGGGCTGATCGCCGTGCTGATCGCGGCCGTGGTGTTCTCCCCCCGCCGCGGCGGCGAGGTGCTGTTCCTCACCGAGGTGAACCTCACCAACATCGTCCGCTCGGTGTCGGAGATCGGCATCATCGCGATCGGCCTGACGTTCGTCATCCTCGTCGCCGGGATCGACCTCTCGGTCGGCGCCGTGCTCGGCCTCGCCGCCACCGCGGTCGCCGTGCTGCTGATGGACAACGACTGGGCGCTCGTTCCCGCGATCACGCTCGTGCTGGCCATCGGCCTGGCCTTCGGCGCGCTGCAGGGCCTGATCTCGACCCGGCTGGGGATCCAGTCGTTCATCGTCACCCTGGCGGGGTTGCAGGTCGCGCGCGGCCTGGCGCGCATCTGGTCAGGTGGCCAGGGTGTTCCGCTGGCCTACGGCGACGGCCCGGGGGTGGCCCCGGACGCGTTCTCGGTCCTCAACCAGCGGATCCTCGGCGACCATGTTCCGGTTCCCGCGCTGATCTTCATCGGCGTGGCGATCGTTGCGATCTTCGTCCTGCGCAAGACGACGTTCGCCCGCCACGTCTACGCGATCGGCGGCAACGAACGGGCCGCGCGCCTGTCCGGCGTCCCGGTGGCGCGCGTGAAGGTGGCCGTCTTCGCCATCGCCGGGCTGCTCGCGGCGCTTGCCGGGATCATCCATGCCGGCCAGCTCAACCAGGGGAGTCCCAACGACGGGATCGGCTACGAGCTCGACGCCATCGCCGCCGTCGTGATCGGCGGCACCAGCCTGATGGGCGGCAGCGGCACCGTGGTGGGCACGCTGGCGGGCGCCCTGCTGCTCGGGATCCTCAACAACATCCTGGCGCTGAACAACATCGACGCGAACGTCCAGCTGCTCATCAAGGGGCTGGTGATCGTGGCGGCGGCGGCGCTGCTCGCCTTGCGGAGGGCCGATGACTGAGCACCGCCCCGACAGCGGCGAGCGTGCGCCGCCCCCCGTGGTCAAAGTGATACACCGCGCAGGCACGGCTGGACGGAAATCGAATTCTCGAGGGAGGTACAGGTCCATGAGGCGATTCATCGCGACGACAATGGCGCTGTTGGGGGCCACCGCGGCGCTGGCCGCCTGCGGCTCCGACGACGACGGAGGCGGCGGCAACCAGAGCGCCGGCGGCGGTGGCAACGGCTGTACCGGCCAGGACGGGGAGTTCCTGATCGGCATGTCGCAGGCCAACAACGCCGAGCCCTACCGTGAGGTCATGAACGACGATATCCGCACGGCCGCGGAGAAGGTCCCGCAGTTCGAGGTGGAGATCGCCGACGCCGCCCAGGACAATGCGAAGCAGGTCTCCGACGTCGAGAACTTCCTGACCCAGCAGATCGACCTGCTGATCATCTCGCCCAACGAGGCGACACCGCTCACCTCGGTGGTCAAGAAGGTCTACGATCAAGACATCCCCGTGCTCGTGCTCGATCGCAAGGTGGACGGCGACGCCTACACCACGTTCATCGGCGCGAACAACCAGGAGATCGGCCTCCAGGCGGGCGAGTTCATCGCCAAGGAGCTGATTCCCGACGGCGGCAACGTCGTCGAGATCAAGGGGCTGCCGGGCGCGACGCCGGCGCAGGAGCGCTCCGCCGGGTTCGCAGAGGGCATCGAGGGCGCCTCCGGCATCAAGGTCGTCGCCACCGGTGTCGGCGACTGGCTGCGCGAGAAGGGCCAGGCGCAGTTCGAGGCGATCCTCCAGGCCCAGCCGAAGATCGACGTCGTCTACTCCCACAACGACCCGATGGCCGAGGGCGCCTACCTGGCCGCCAAGTCCGCGGGTCGCGAGGCTGAGATGGAGTTCGTCGGCATCGACGCGCTGCCGATCCCCTCGGGCGGCATCAAGGCCGTCGAGGAGGGCCGGCTGTCGGCGACCTTCACCTACCCGACCGGCGGCACCGAGGCGGTCGCGATGGCGAAGAAGATCCTCGTCGACTGCCAGGAGACCCCCAAGGAGGTCACGCTGCCGACCCAGCGGATCACCGAGGCGAACGCCGCCGACGTCTACGCCAAGCTGACCAACCGGTAGATACGGCGAGCGTGAGCGGGGAGGCCGGATCCGTGGAACCCACCGACGCGTCAGATCACCGCGCTCGCCCGCTCGTGGTCGACGGCGCGCGCCGGTCGGGCGAGCCGGCGCTGATGATGCGCGACGTGGCGGCGCGGGCGGGGGTATCGCCCGCGACCGTCTCGCGCGTGCTCAACAACGCCCCGACGGTGCGCGACGAGTACCGCGAGAAGGTGCTGGCGGCGATCGCGGAGCTCGGCTACCGGCCCAACCGCCTCGCGCGCAACCTGCGGCGGCGCAACACGGAGATGGTCGGGGTGGTGGTCTCCGACATCGAGAACCCGCACTTCACGCAGATGGTCCGGGCGGTGGAGGACGCCGCCTACCGCCGCGGCTATCGCGTGCTGCTGTGCAACACCGACGAATCCGCGGCCAAGCAAGCCGCCTATCTCGAGATGCCGGCCGCCGAGCGGATGCTGGGGGTGATCCTCTCGCCGTCGGATCCGGCGGCGCCGGAGATCCGCGAGCTGCTCGACCACTCGATCCACGTAGTCGCGTTCGACCGTGCGGTCGACGACGAGCGCGCGGACGCCGTGCTCGCCGACGGCGGCGCGGCGGCGCGGACCGCGATTCGCCACCTGCTGGAGGCCGGCCACGAGCGGATCGCGTTCATCGGCGGCCCCCGCGGCGTGAGCACCGGGGCCGAGCGCCTCGCCGGCTACGAGCAGGCGATGCGCGCGGCCGGACTGGAGCCGCGCTGGGCCGACGGCGGCTTCCGCATCGAAGGCGGGCAGCAGGCGGCCGAGGCGATGCTGGACGCCGATCCCGTGCCGAGCGCGCTCCTGGTCGCGAACAACCTGATGACGATCGGCGCGCGCAAGGCGCTCGCCGCGCGCGGTCGGCGGGTGCCGGCCGACGTTGCGCTGGTCGGCATCGACGACCCCTTCTGGGCCGAGCTGATCGAGCCGCCGCTGACGGCGCTAGCCCAGCCGGTCCGGGAGATGGCCGACCGCGCGGTGACGCTCCTGCTCGAGCGCATCAGCGGCCGGCGCACCGAACCTCGACGTGACGTCTTCGACTTCGAGCTGCGCGTCCGCGGCTCGAGCGTGGCGGGATAAGGAGCACCGATGGCGAGAGTGGGTCTGCTGACCTTCTCCGACGGGCGGGACTTCGTGTACCGCGACCTGGAGCCCTTCGCCCGTGGCGTCGAGGACGCGATCGCGGCGCGGCTCGAGGGTTGCGGGCACGAGATCGTGCGCGCGCCCGGCCCCGTCGGCAGCAACGAGAGCGCCACCGCGTCGGCCCGCCTGGTGGCTGACCGGCGGCCGGACCTGACCGTGTTCAACATCCCGGTCTGGGCGTTCCCGCACTTCTCGATGCTCGCCGCCCGCGCGACGACCGGCCCGCTGCTGCTGTTCTCCAACCTCGACCCGGCGTATCCGGGCATGGTCGGCATGCTCGCCGCGGGCGGCGCGCTCGACCAGATCGGCCGCGTTCACGGCCGCGCCTGGGGTGACATCGCCGATCCCGTCGTGCTCGCGCGCGTGGATGCCCACGCCCGCGCCGCCGGCGCCGTGCGCGCGCTCGAGGGCAGCACCTTCGGCCGCATCGGTGGGCGGCCGATGGGCATGTACACCGCGGTCGCCAACACCGATCAGTGGATGTCCAGGTTCGGCGTCGACGTCGAGGAGATCGACCAGTGGGAGCTGGTCCGCCGCGCGGACACGGTCGACGCCGGCACGGTCCGGCACGCCCGCGAGTGGCTCGAGCGCCACGCGGCCGGCGTGCACTACGACGGCAAGCAACTCACGCCGGAGCTGCTCGAGCGCCAGCTGCGCTCCTATTACGCGATGCGCGAGCTGATCGAGGAATGGAACCTCGACTTCTCCGGCATCAAGGGCCAGCCGGAGCTCACGACGCACTTCGCGACGATGGACGTCACCGAGGCGTTCCTCAACGACCCCTACGACTGGGACGGCCCGAAAGCCGCCCACGTCTGCGCGACCGAAGCCGACATGGACGCGGCTCTGACCATGCAGCTCCTCAAGGGCCTCAGCGGCACGCCGGTGCTGTTCGCCGACGTCCGCCACTACCACGCCGACCGCGGGATCTGGGACCTCTGCAACTCCGGCCAGCACGCGACCTGGTTCGCGGAGCGCAGCGACGATCCAGCCGAGAACCTGCGCCGCGTGCACCTCTACCCCGAGGGCTTCTACTTCCCGGCGGGCGGCGCGTCGATCCACCACGTCGCCGCGCCCGGCGACTTCACCTTCGCCCGCCTCACCCGCCTCGACGGGCGCTATCGGATGCACGTGATGCGCGGCGCCCTCGAGCGCTACGAGGACGGCGAGAACGACGCGCTGATGCGCCAGTCCAGCTACGAGTGGCCGCACGCCTTCGCGCGCCTCGACGCCTCCGCCGAGGAGATCCTCTCGCGCTACGGCTCCAACCACATCCACGCGATCCCCGGGGAGCACGTGGAGGAGCTGCGCGTGGTCTGCCGGCTGCTGGACGTCGACTACGACGGCTTCGGCGCGGCGGCGTAGCACGCGCGGGCGGCGGTGTCAGTCGCCGCGCCGCGTCGGGTTCTCCGTCACATGCCGGAGCAGCGGGCGGCTGAGCGCCCCGGCGCCCAGGACGCAGACGACGCCGGCGAAGGCGGCTGCCAGGATGATGAGCAGGCTGCCGCCGCTGAACTCGGTCGGGCGGGCGAGGACGAGTGGCGCGGAGGACAGGGCGCCCGCCGTGACGGCCGCCGTCGCGCCCACTGCGAGCGGGAGGGCGGTCTCCAGCGCGCGGGCGCGGTCCAGGGTGCGCAGCGGCGTCCCGATGAGTCGGAGCAGCGCATACGTGGCACGGCGGTCGAGCACCGCGGAAGCTGCGGTGAGGGCAGCGGAGGCGATCGCCAATGCGAACGTCGCGGCCAGCACGAGCAGGCTGAAGGCCCGCACGTCCCGGAGCGCCTGCGCGCTGGTCAGCTCGGTGTCGGATCCGGTGAACGCGATGCGGCCGGCCACGAGGCCGCTGAGCGCGGTCCGCGCTCGATCGAGCGCGGCCACGCCTCCATGAACCGTCGCGACGACGGCCCGCAGGCTGCGATCTGGACGCGGCACGGACGGCGGCTCGACGCCGACGCGAGCCGACACGTCTGAACGCGCGGACGCGGCTCCCCGACGGTCCGCCAGCTTGCCCTCGGATCGTCGAGCAGCCGCCGCCCCGCGAGCAGCGGCGCCGGTCGCCGGCTGAACCGGACCATGCTCCGGCCGAGGAGCCCGGTGAGCCATGGGCCGACGAGAGCGAGGCTGCCGAAGGCCAGCCCGAGCAGAGCCAGGGCCACGGGGCCGGATGCGCCGGCGCTCGCCGCCGCGCCGAAGCCCGCCAGCGCGCCGAGCGCCAGCACCAGGCGTCCCGCCCGGAGCGCGCGCGGCCGATGACGTCGAGCGACGCCGAGCGGCGCGACGATGACGCGCCGGAGCGCAACGGCGGAGCTGGCGAGGACGAGCAGCAGGGCGGCGAGCAGGGCGGCGAGCAGGGTGGGCGCGCCCAGCCACAGGTCGCTCGCGAACCAGCGGCCACCCTGGAGCTCGATGCGGGCCACAGCGGGGACG
>JBPCNM010000187.1:0-7480 GCA_051001255.1 Solirubrobacteraceae bacterium | reverse complement strand
CTCAGCCGAGCACTACGGCGGCACGATCGACGAGGCGGCGATCTACAACACCGCGCTCTCCGCGACCCGTATCGCCGACCACTACATCGCCGGGCGGTCCTACCGTGACGTCGTCGGGGACGACGATCCCGTCTCGTACTGGCGGCTCGGAGAGACCGCAGGCACCGCCGCCGCCGACCAGCAGGCCGCCAACGCAGGAACCTACGTGGGCTCCCCGGCTCTGAATCGGACCGGGGCGCCCGCCGGCGACGCGGATCGCTCGCCCCTCTTCAACGGCACCACCCAGTACGTCAACGTGCCCGACTCGGCGTCACTGGACACGCTTGGCAATGCGGGCATCACGCTCGAGATCTGGGCCAAGCGCTCGTCGACGACCGGCACCACCGACATCAACCTCTTCAGCAAGGGCTGCGACGCGGCCGAGCTGACGATCAACGCGACCAGCGGCCTGGTCCAGTTCTGGAAGTCATGTGTTGTCAATACCGCCCCACTCGCGACTTCCACGGCGGCGGGCGACATCGACGACACCGAATGGCATCACATCGTCGCCACCAAGGCCGGAACGACCTCCAAGCTCTACGTCGACGGAGTCGACGTGACCGTAATCGGCACGGACAGCACGCTGGCCGCCACCAACGTGGCGCTGCGGATCGGCGCCTGGGACAGCGGTGGCAGCCTGTTCGACTTCTTCCCCGGCCGACTCGACGAAGCTGCCGTCTACAGCCGCGCGCTGAGCGCCACCGAGGTCAAGCTGCATTACAACGCGGGGAAAGACTCACCCCGCTGAGAAGCTGGCAACGCGGTGGACCGCGGGCATCGTCACGTGCGCGAGGTCCCCAGAGGTCGAGAGTTCGTCACGAGGTGGCTTGAAGCGGTACCGGCCCCAGACCAAGGGCAAGGTCCTTACACGGTTCCTCCGACACTCCCGATCCGGCGGGTCTGGCGTCCCCGCCCGGCTCAAGATCGCGTCGCTCCCGCCGACCATCTGGCGCACACCCCGACTTGGAGGACATGATGACCAAGACTCGCAAGATCACCCTCAGCATCCTGATCGTCGGCCTGCTCGCCGGCGTGGCGGGGTTCGGCGCCTTCTCGGCCTTCTCGGCGACGACGTCGAACACCGGCAACTCCTTCGCTTCAGGCACCGTTGCGATCGGTGACAACGACGGCGGCAGCACCGCGCTCTACACCGCCTCAAACAAGAAACCCGGCGACGCCGTCACCAGCTGCATACGCGTGACGTACACCGGCACGTTGGGCTCGGCCGTCAAGCTCTACACGCCCAGCACCGTCACCAACGGCACGCTGTACAACATCAAGGTCGAACGCGGCACCCAGACCACCGGCGTCTTCCCTGCCTGTGGCGACTTCGCGGCCACCAGCACCGCCTTCGACGCCGCACTGAGCACGTTCCCGATCACCTACGCCACCGGTCTGGACGGCAAAGCCGCCGCCGCCGCATGGGCCACCAGCGATGTCGTCGCCTACCGCTTCACGGTCACCCAGAACGACGACACCACCGCCAACGCGCACACCAGCGCCACGTCCAGCGGCAGCCACGACTTCACCTGGGAAGCCCGCAACAACTGACTCGGGCCGCCTGAGCCTCCGGCACGCGCGCAGCTCGACCTGGTCGAGTGCGTGTTCGGAGGCGGCGACGGGATCCCGAATGCTCGCACAGGCGCTGGACGTGCTCCGAAACCCAACATCCCCACCGCCGCAACCTACCGCTCCTGAGGCCAGGCGGCGCGGGCACCGGCCCGTGCGCCGCGTGGCCCTGGGAGCGGTGCTCGTGCTCGGGCTCGTGCTGGCGCCCGCCGTCGCCTACGCCGCCTACCGCGCGACGGCGGGCAATTCGTCCAACTCGATCGCCTCGGGCACCCTCGCGCTGAGCGACAACGGCACGGGCGCGCTCTTCTCGCTGTCGGGCCAGCAGCCGAACGCAGCCTCCAGCACGACGAACACCCGTTGCATCAAGGTGACATCGAACGGCTCGCTCACCTCGACGGTCCGCCTGTACGGGACCACGGGCGGGACCGGTCTAGATGCCTACGCCGGCCTGACGATCACCCGTGGGGCCTACTCGCCGTCGGAGCCGGCCTTCGGCTCGTGCACCAACTTCACGCCCGACGGCGCCAGCCACTTGGGGATGGGCGCGGGCGTCATCTATGGCGGCTCGCTGCAGGACTTCCCGGATGCGTGGTCCCAGGGCGTCGTCGATCCCGCGCCCAGCTCGCCGGAGAGCTGGTCCCAGGGCGAATCCCATGTCTACAAGATCCAAGTGACCGTGGCGGACAACCGCACCGCCGAGGGCAAGACCGCGACCCAGAGCTTCACCTGGGAGGCGCAGAGCAGCTGATGCGTCGCGCCGCCGTCGTCGCGCTCAGCATCGTCGCGTTGCTCCCAAGTGCGGGCGTGGCCTACGGCGCCTTCGTCGCCACGACCTCGAACCCGGCCAACAGCATCGCAGCCGTTTCGGCGTTTCCGCGCTGCTTCTCGGACGCGGTATCGGCCGACAGCCCGCTCAGCTACTGGAAGCTCGACGAGACCTCGGGCACGACGGCGGCCGACAGCGTCGGGACGAACACCGGCACCTACACGAGCGGGCCGACGCTCGGGCAATCCGGGGCCCTCGCCGACACGGCGACCAAGGCGCCGAGCTTCGACGGGGTCGACGACTGGGTCGACATCCCCGATCTCGCCTTCGCGGGCACTTCACGCTCGAGTTCTGGGTCAACATGCCGGCACCGATCGACAACAGCGATGTCGTGTTCGGCCCGGAGTTGGCCGGTTCGAACATCAACTTCTCCCTTGGGAAGGTGCGCCTCTGGGACGGCAGCGTGGACCGCGTGGTTGCGGCCACCACGGTCGTCGCGGACTCGTGGGAGCACTACGTGATCACGCGCTCGGGAACGAGCCTCACGCTGTCTCGAAACGGCGTCGAGGACGCCACGGGCACCTGGAGCGGAACGTTCATCCCGAAGGCGATCGCCCGCGGCGTCAACGTGTTCCTGCAGGGCAAGATCGACGAGGTCGCCGTCTACGGCACGGGCCTGACTTCGACGCAGGTCAAGCTGAACTACGACGCTGGACGCAAGCAGCTCAGATAAGGCCGGGAGATCCCGGCAAGGTGGGTCGCGCGGGCGGCCCGAGCTCGGTAGATCCCTCGGCAATCGCCGGCTGCTGCGCCGCCCACGGACGGGTCGTCTCGATCGGCGCGGCCACCTGCAGCAGAGTCTCCTCTCCGAGCGGGTGGCCGACGAACGACGACGGGGCCCCGCGGGGCCCCGTCGGTTCGGAGGATCACGGGGGCGTGGCCGTCGGGGCGGGCGCCAACTCCGGGTGGCTCATCTGCTCCTCGGGCGTCTGCGGCACCTGCTCGCGCAGCTTGAGCGGGATCTTGTCCTGCACCACGTGGCGGTAGACGTAGAGCAGCACGGCGACGACGAGCACGAGCAGGCCGGTGCGCGTCTTGTCCCAGCCGTAGCCGTAGCCGTCGATGCCGAGGAAGCCGTCGGAGTAGATGAAGCCGCCGGCGATCAGGAACACGACGTTGGCCGCCAGGCAGAACGCGGCGATCGGCACCCAAACGCTCGAGAGCTTCACCGGCCGCGGCCAGTTCGGGCGATCCTTGCGCAGGAGCAGGAAGCCCGACAGCGCCGCGCAGGTGGCCAGCACGTAGCCGATGTTCGAGACCGCGAGGATCTCGAACACGCCGGCGAAGAACGTGATGAGGATGATGTTGAGGATCGCGTCGACGGTCATGGCCAGGCCGGGCACCCGGTTCCGGTTGAGCGTGCCGAGCTGCCGGATCGTCATGCCGTCCTTCGCGATTCCGTACAGGGCCCGCGATCCGTCCATCGTCGCGGTGTTCATCGACAACACCAGCCCGGCGACGACGCAGAGGATCATGACGCCGCCCAGGAAGCTCCCCACTAGCGCGTCGAACGCCTGGGTGTAGAACGCGATGAGCGTCGCATCGGCCGCCACCGCCTCGGTGCCCAGCGTACCGCCGAGCCCGAGCGGCAGCAGCACGTAGACCACCGCCGAGAACAGTGCAGCGGTGCGCAGCGCCATGCGTGTGTCGCGCTGCGTGTCGTGGTACTCGGGCGCGAACGTGGCCACGACCTCGATCCCGTACGACGACCAGCACATGAAGTACAGCCACACGAGGGCGAGCGCGAGCCCGCCGTTGGCCCCGATGTTGAAGTCGAGGTTGGATCCGGCCCAGTCGCCGGTGATGTACGGCAGGAACATCAGCACGAACGCCGGGATGCACAGCATCGCGCCCGTGACGTAGCCGAACCACACCGCCGGCCGCACGCCATAGATGTTGAACGCCCACACGAGCGCGATCAGCCCGACCCCGATCAGGATCGGCAGGCTGAGGTCGAAGCCCGCCCCACTCGCCGTCCACGTGGTGTCGGAGAACCACTCGGCCTGGATCAGCGTCCCGGCCACGAGCCCGTTGATCGAGAGCACGACCGACCAGCCCATCCAGTAGCCGAAGGTCGCCAGCGGACCGACCAGCGTCAGGTACTTGCGCCAGGCTTCGTGCGCGTAGAGCGCAACACCGCCCGACTTGCTCGGGAACATCGACGCCAGCTCGGCGTGGATGTTGTTCTGCAGCGCGCCGAGGGCGATCGAGATCGACCACAGGATGAACGCGCCGCCGGTGCCGAGGACACCGATCGAACCACCGAGCGCCGCGAGCAAGAACCCGGGGTTGGCCAGCGCGACGACGAAGCCGTCCCACCAGGACATCGCCTTGAGGAGCGATCGTTCCTCCACCTGTGCAGTTGCCACGCTACCGCCTCCTCCGCAGTTGGAGCCCGTGTCGGGCCGCTCTGGACAAATTGGATCAATCGTCCGGGCGACGGCTTTGTACCATCCGTCACGGACAGGGTCAATCGACCGATCGTCGGCCGGCCGCTCTGCGGAGGGATACGGCCAAGGGGAATCCCATGAGACATGCCGCCGCCGAACCGACCGTCCCCGCCCTCGCGTCCGGCGACGCCGGCAGACCGGTGGTCCTCGCCACGATGGGGGTGCCGTTCGACCCGGCGGGCGAGCGCATGGCGATCGACACCGCCTCGGAGGCCGGCGCGCGCCTCGTGATCGTCAACGTGCGCGAGGTGCCCTACGCCCCGATGACCACCGCGCTGTGCGGCACCGAGGGCGCCACGCTGCCCCACGAGGAGGCGCGCGACGAGGTGCTCGCGTCCGCTCAGCGGGCCGCCGAGGAGGGAGTGCGAACCGTGCTGCTGCGGGTCGGCACGCGCCGGCCGGTCCGGGCGCTGCTGGAAGTCGCCGCAGAGCAGTCCGCCGGCCTGCTGGTCTTCGCGCCCGACCGCGACGCCATGCGCGCCCGGCGCTTCCGCCGCACCGCGCGCGCGATCCGCACGAAGGCGGATTGCCTCGTGTGGGTCACGCTCGACGACCCCGCCGGTCGCCCGGCCTCCTGACGGCACGGCCCCATCCGCCCGCGGCTGTCACTGTTGCCGAGTGGCGGCTTCCGAGACGACCGTGCGCGCCGGGCGGCGGCGGGTGCGGATCACGCATCCCGAGAAGGTGCTGTTCCCCGCCGACGGGATCACCAAGGCCGACTTGGCCGCCTACTACGTCGCGGTCGCGCCCGCCATGGTGCCGCACGTGCGCGACCGGCCGCTCAACCTTTGGCGCTGGAATGCGGGGATCGAGCGTGAGCGGATCGTCCAGCAGGAGATCCCGCGCGGAGCGCCCGACTGGGTGCGGCGCGTCCAGGTGGCGCGCCGGCGCGGCGGCACGGTCTCCCACGCGGTCGGCGGGGAGGCGGCGACGCTCGTCTGGCTGGCCAACCAGAATTGCATCACCCCCCACGCCTGGAGCAGCCGCGCGGACCGGCCCGACCGGCCCGACCGGCTGGTGTTCGACCTCGATCCCCCCGACGAGGACCCCGACGGGCACTTCGCCGCGATCCGCGCCGGCGCGTTGGAGCTGGGTGCGCTGCTGCGCGAGCTCGGGCTCGTGCCGTTCGCGATGACGTCCGGCTCGCGCGGCCTGCACGTCGTGGCGCCGCTGCGCCGCCGCGCGCACGCCGACACCGCCCGCGCCAGCGCGGGCACGATCGCCGAGACGCTCGCCCAGCGGCGACCGGACGAGCTGACGACCGCGTGGCGCAAGGAGAAGCGCGGCGGCCGCGTCCTGGTCGACGTGGCGCGCAACACGTATGCCCAGACCACCGTTGCGCCGTACGCGGTCCGCGCGCTGCCGGGCGCGCCGGTCGCGACGCCGCTGGCGTGGGACGAGCTCGAGAATCCCCAGCTGCATCCACGCCGCTGGACGCTCGCCTCGGTGCCGGACCGGCTCGCCGAGCACGGCGACCCCTGGGCGCGGATCGGAGCCTCGGCGCGGGCGCTTCCCTGAGTGGCCTGGCCCGGAGCTCGCCCTCTCGATCAGCGGCTGGAGCGACGCCTCGATCGTGGCCCGGGTGACCGCCTCGTCCTCCGTGTCGAACAGCGTCGCCTCGTTGAGTCTCAGGTTGCGCGGGCGGCCCATTCACGATCGAGGGTCGCGTAGACCGTCGTGTCGCCCCATGCGCCCTTGAACCACAGGTCTTCGACGAAGTAGGCCTCCTGGCGCATACCCAGCCGCTTGCAGAGCGCGACGGACGCGTCGTTGCGCGGGTCGAGCTCGGCTCTGACGCGGTGCAGCCCGAGGCCGTTGAACGCGATCTCGAGCACGGCATGCGCCGCCTCGGTCATGTAGCCGTGACCGGCGTGGTCGGGATGGAGCGTCCAGCCGATCTCGCCGGTCGCGTTGGCGGCGCTCTTGATCGTGAAGTACACGTCTCCGATCACGCAGCCGGGGTCGCTTGCGCGCTCGATCGCGAGCTGCCAGAAGTCGCCGTCGCCATTCAACACGAGCGCCTCGGAGTACGTGGCGACCTTCTCCGCCACCTGGTCACGGGTGCGTGGCTCGAACATCAGGTAGCGGCAGACGTCGGCGCGCGACTGGTAGGCGTGGATGTCGTCGACGTCCTCGTCGGTCATCGTGCGCAGCATCAGCCGTGCCGTGCGAACCGGGACAGCCAACTCGTAGGGCAGGCGCACGCTGCGCATCGCGGCTAGAACGGTACGCATGCGGTCGCCGTCGGGCGCGCGGAAGCTGAGCTCGCGCCCGCTTGCGCCCTAGCCTCGCGCCCGAGCGCCGGGCCGGATGGCCGGGCGCACTTGCTTGAAGCGGCGCTCCTTGAGGCGGTGCCCGACGGCGACGATCGCGTCGACCGCCGGGAGGATCTCGCGGCCAAGGTCGGTGAGCTCGTACTCGACCGCCGGGGGCATGGTCGGCATGACGCGGCGCTCGACGATGCCGTCGGCGGCCAGACGCTGGAGGCGGGCGGAGAGGACCTTGGCCGAGATGCCGTGGATGTCGCCGCGCAGCTCGTTGAAGCGGCGGGGACCCTCGCGCAGGTACCAGAGGATGTTGGGCGTCCAGGCGC
>JBPCNM010000186.1:0-7359 GCA_051001255.1 Solirubrobacteraceae bacterium | reverse complement strand
GGCGACGAGGTCCTCGAGGCGCGCCTGGCCTACGACGTCACGCAGCTCCTGCTCTGTTGCGCGCGGCGCGCCGAGCAGGAGGTTGTCGCGCAGGCTGCCGGCCAGCAGCGGGGCCGCCTGCTCGACGTAGCCGATCCCTTCGCGCAGCGCTGCGCGGTCCCACGTACGCCGTCGTGGCCGGCGACCAGGACCGCGCCCGCGTCGACGTCGTAGTAGCGCTCGATCAGCGCGAAGGTCGTCGTCTTGCCCGTGCCGGACGGACCGACGAGTGCGGTCAGGCCGCTGGCGGGGACCTCGAGGTCGACGCCGTGCAGCACGCCCGGGTCGGTGGCGCGGTAGCCGAAGCGCACCTGGTCGAGGACCACGAGCGGACCGTCCGGCGCGACCGGCCACGCGGGGGCGCGGCGTCCACGCGCGGGCCGGGCTCCTCGATCGCCAGTACGTCGATCTCGCCCAGGCGCCGCACGGCGGCGAGTCCGGACTGCAGCTGGGTCGCGCCCATCGCGAGCTCCGTCACCGGCCCGGTCAGGTAGAAGAGGTAGAGCAGGAGCGCGATCAGGTCGGCGACGTTCATCGAGCCCGCCGCGACGCGCGCCCCGCCGACGCCGAGCACGACGAGGACGGCGACCTGGACGGACAGGGAGATCAGGACCCAGACGACCGCCTGCGCGCCGGCTGCGCGCATGCCGAAGCGATAGGCGCGCTCGGCGGCGCCGTGCAGCCGCGCGATCTCTCGCTCCTCGGCGCTGCTGGAGGCGACCTGGCCGAGCAGCGTCGTGTCGCTGGTGGCGCGCGCGGTGAGGTGCGCCGGGCGCGAGCCGGTCGACCGCGTGCATCTGCAGCCGCAGCAGCCGGTGCACGAGCGTGCGCCGCGCGCCCAGGACCACCCGCTCGGAGGTCCGCTCGAGCAGCCAGTAATGCGCCGTGTCGACCACCGCCGAGACCACGACCGGGGCGCCGAGGGTCAGCAGCGGGCCGCGCACCGAGGTGTCCTCCGCGAGCCCCTGCAGCACCGACCGCGCGCCGAGCGGCTGCGCCAGGCCCGCAGGCCGAGGGCCAGGGCCAGCGCCAGCGTGCTGCGGTGCGGCCGCGCGAGCGAGCAGCGCGCGCCACTCGCCTGGGCGGCCCGGCGCCGGTTGGGCGGAAGCCTTCCCCGTCGAGCGGCGCCTGCGGGATCGCGTGTCGGACACGGGCGAGAGCGGTGCTGCTGCGATCTACCGGCCCGAAGTGGGCGATGCGATTGCGTGAGGTGAGCGGCGCAGGTCCAGGCGCAGTACGGCCTCGGCGGAGCTCGAGCCGGGTTCGGCGGTGTAGAGCACGAACAGCTGACCGGGACGCTCGGTGATCTCGAGCGTCTGGTAGGTGAGCTCGAGCTCGCCGACCGCCGGGTGGACGAAGCGCTTGGTGCCGGCGCCGTGCTCGCGGACCTGGTTGCTCGTCCACAGCCGGCGGAACACGGGGTCGGAGGAGAGGTCGTCGACGAGCGCGGTGAGCTCGGGGTCGTCGAGTTGGCGGGCGGCGCGGCCGCGCAGCCCGGCGACGATGTCGGCGGCCACGGCGGGCCAGTCGCGGTACAGGCGCCGCTGGTCGGGATCGCGGAAGAGGCGGCGGACCACGTTGCGCTGCTGCGCGGGGAGGGCAGCGGGGTCGCCCATCAGCGCGCCGGCGGGGCCGTTCGCCGCGAGCAGGTCCATCCAGCGCCCGAGCACGACCGCGGGCATCGGCTCGACCAGCTCGAGCAGGCGCCGCGTGCGCGGGCTGAGCGTCTCGGGCCGGGCGACGAGCCCGCGCTGTGAGGCGTGCCCGCCCAGCCGGCGCAGGTGCTCGTGCCGGGCGTCGTCGAGGCCCAGCGCGTCCGCGATGGCGTCGAGCACCGCAGCGGAGGGCCGGCCGGCGCGGGCCTGCTCGAGGCGGGCGAGGTACTCGACGCTCACGCCGGCGAGCTGCGCGACCTCTTGGCGGCGCAGGCCCCGGGCGCGCCGGCGCGGCCCGCGTGGCAGGCCCACGTCCTCAGGAGCGACCTGTTCGCGGCATGCGCGCAAGAACTCCGACAACGGCGTGCTCGGCGGCGGCATCCGCGGATTGTGACGGCCGCGCGGGCGCGAGCGTCGCCTTGTCGGTACCCGGCTCGCAGGGGCGCGTCCAACCGCGGCCATTGTCTGGCGCGCGCGGCTCCGCCACGGTGATGCCATGACGACCACCACCTCCCGCACCTGGCTCATCACCGGCGCCTCGAGCGGCCTCGGTCGCGCGTTGGCCGAGACCGCGCTCGAGCGCGGCGACCGTGTCGCTGCGACCGTCCGCGATCAGCATTCGCTCGAGACCCTTGCCGCGCTGCACGGCGAGCGCCTGCTGTCGCTGGTCGCCGACGTACGCGACCACGACGCGGTGGCGGGCGCCGTCGAGGCGGCGGTCACCGGCCTTGGCGGCATCGACGTCGTGGTCAACAACGCCGGCTATGCGCTCGGCGGCGCCGTCGAGGAGCTCTCCGACGCCGAATGGCAGGCGCCAGCTCTCGGTCAACCTGCTCGGCACCGCCGCCGTGCTGCGCGCCGCGCTGCCGCACCTACGCCGTCAGGGCGCCGGTCACGTCATCAACATCTCGACCGTCGGCGGGATCGTCGGGATGGCCGGCTCGGGCGCCTACAACGCCTCCAAGTTCGCGCTCGAGGGCCTGACCGAGGCGCTCGCCGCCGAGCTGGAGCCGCTCGGCATACGCGTGACCGCAGTCGAGCCCGGCAACCTGCGCACCGACTTCGCCGGACGCTCGATCGCGTGGACCGCCCAGCACATCGGCGACTACGACGACACCGCCGGTCGCCTCCGCACCGGCCTGGCCGGGCTCGACGGCCACCAGGCCGGCGACCCCGCACGCGCCGCCGCCGCGATCGTCGCGGCGATCGACGACGAACGCCCGCCGCGCCACCTGCTCCTCGGCACCGACGCGATCGAGATCGCCGAACGCGCGCTCCGAGAGCGCCTGGGCGAACTCGCACGCTGGCGCCAGGCGGTCGGCATCGCCTACGCGCCCGACGACGCGACGCCGCGGACCGCCCGTCGCGCGTGACCAGCCGCCAGGTACGCGCCCGGCTCGCCGAGGTCGCCCGGCGCTGGCCGGGTCAGCGGTGGACCTGGATCTCGCCCGTGCGGCCCTGGAGGACCCGGTCGCCCGGCCGGTCGGTCGCGACCAGGCCCAGCACGAGGAGCAGGGCGACCGCCGCGAGCACGGCCGCCGTCCGCAGCGCCTCGCGCCGTGCCCGCCGGTGACGCGCCCGCCGTCGCTCCCCGGCCGCCGGCCCGAGCAGCTCGCCGACGACGGCTTCCTCGAGCCCGAGGCCTCGCGCCAGCGAGAGCGGCTCGGAGACGATCCGTCGTGAAGGGCCGTCCAGGCGCACGCACCCATGGTGCGCCTCGGCGCCGTCCGAGGCAAGCCCGAGCCGGCGCGGGTGTCAGACGACCTTGCCGGGGTTGAGGTTCTCACCCGGATCCACCCCGTCGAACAGCGCGCGCAACATCGCGACGCCGGGTGCCGAGATGTCCTGCTCCAGCCACGCCGCGTGCTCGGTGCCCACTGCGTGGTGGTGCGACAGCGTGGCGCCCGAGTCCACGAACGTCTGCTGGATCGCCGACTTGACGACGTCGTACTCGGCCAGCGGGTCGCGCGCTCCCGACGGCTTGAGCGCGAAGGTGAAGTACAGGCACGCGCCCGAGTGGTAGGAGTGCGACAGGTGGCACATGACGTAGCCCCGCACGCCGAGCGACCGGAACGCCGCCTGCGCCGCGCCCACCACGTTGTCGTAGACCGTGGGCAGCAGGCTCCACGGCGCGGCGGTCTCGGACACGTCGCCGAGGGCGCCGCGATCCAGGAGGTAGTCGCGGATGTAGGGCGTGTCGAACTTCTTCTGGTCATACAGCGCGCCCGGACCGCGGCCGATGCAGACGCCGCCGTGACGCGCGACGATGCTCCCGGCGAGCTTGCGCTGGGTCTGGACGTGGCGCTCTGAGCCCTCGTAGCCGATGAACGCCAGGCACATCGCGTCGAGGTCGAAGTCGCGGCGTCGCCGGAGGAACTCAGACAGCGCCCGCGACTTGACGCGATCGAGCGGCGAAGAGGCCTTCCTCGTGGCGAAGGAGAACTGCGTCTCGTTGGCGTCCGCCACGCGCGTCACGGTCGGGGACGCCTCGCCGGCGGCGATGTCGTGCATCGCGGCCAGGCCGGCGGCCCAGGTGGGGAGCAGGTACCCGAGGATCGTGCGGCGCACGGGCACCCGGTGCACGTCGAGCGTGGCCTCGCTGAGGATCCCGAGCCGTCCCTCGCTGCCGAGGATCATCTCGCGCACGCTCGGTCCGGTCGACGTCGCCGGCACCGGGCGCGTCGCGAGCACGCCCGAGGGCATCACGACGCGGACCGCCCGAGTGAGGTCGGCGACGTCGCCGTACTTGTCGGACTGCATCCCCGACGAGCGCGTGGCGATCCAGCCGCCGAGCGTCGAGTAGGCGAAGCTGTCCGGGAAGTGCCCGAGCGTCCACCCGCGCGCGTTGAGCTGCTCCTCGAGCCGGGGGCCCGACACGCCGGTCTGCACCCGCGCGAGGCGCGCCGTCTCGTCGATGGCCAGCACCCGATCCATCCGGCCGAGATCGACCGAGACGACGGGGCGGCTGTCGGCCTCCGGCGGCTCGAGGCTGCCCGAGATGTTCGAGCCGCCGCCGAACGGGATGACGACGGCGTCGGCGTCGATCGCCGCCCGCAGGACCGCCGCCGCCGCGTCCTCGCCGCCGGGACGGACGACGAGGTCGGGGAGCCGCCCGATCTCGCCGCGCCGGTGGCGCACGAGGTCGCGCAGGCTCTTGCCCCGGGCGTGGACGAGGCGGTCGCGGGGATCGGTCGAGACGTGCTCGGCGCCGACGGCGGCCTCCAGGGCGGCGCGGAGCCCGGGCGGCACGGCGGGCTCGGGGATGCGCAGATCGCCGAAGGCGACCCTCGGCGAAGACACCTGGTCGACGTCGAGCTCGAGGTGGCGCTGCAGGAACGGCCCGAGATCGGGCTTGTCCTCATGCGTGAACGCGACGTCCTCGTGGCCCCATCCCCACCACTTCATGGCGCGAACATACGGCATCGGCAGACGCGGGGCAGCCCGCCCGACGACCTTCGCCGGACGCCACGAAACCGATCGTGCATCGCGGAGTAGATGCGGACATGGGGGATGGCAGATTCAATCGCGCGGTCGAGCAGGGCAGGGCGCGCACCAACGAGATCAAAGGTCGCGGGGCGGACTTCAAGGAGCGCGTGCCGGACTTCAAGGAGCGCGGCGCGGACTTCAAGGAGCGCGTGCCCGAGCTCAGGGAGCGCGGGGCGGAGCTGACCGCACGGAGCGCCGAGGAGCTCAAGCACCGTGGCGCCGAGCTGCGCACCAGGGGCACGGAGCTGCGCACACGCGGCGGCGAGCTGGCGCGCCAGTACGCGAACATGGACGTCTCCTGGGCGCGGTGCGGCTACGCCAGGGCGCTCCGCGAAGGGCTGCTCAGGTTCGTGCTCGGTCCCATGACGGACTACTACCTCCGCCGCCGCACGGCGGGGCGCGACGTCTTCGAGGAGCTGAGCACTCCCGTCGTCTTCGTCGCCAACCACTCCAGTCATCTCGACACACCCACGATCCTGCGCGCCATCCCGCGCAAGTGGCGCAATCGCACGGCCGTCGCCGCCGCCGCCGACTACTTCTACTCCAAGCGCTGGACGGCCAACGGCGTCGCGCTGCTGTTCAACACGGTGCCGCTCGGCCGGACCGGCGGTGGTCTCGCGAACGGGGCGACCGATCACGTCGACCGGCTCATCCGCCAGCGCTGGAACCTCCTCATGTTCCCCGAGGGGACCCGATCGCGCGACGGCCGGACCGGCAAGGTCCGCTCGGGCGCCGCGGTCATCGCGGCGCACCAAGGCATCGAAATCGTCCCCATCTACGTCAGCGGAACGCACGAGGCCATGCCGCCGGGGCAGAACTGGCCGAAGCGCAGGCCCGGCCGCGTGTTCTCGCGACGCCACAAGGTCGAGGTGCGCTTCGGCCGGCCGATCCGCTCGCGCGACGAGGAGCACCGCCGCGAGGTCATGGACGAGGTTCGCGCCTTCTGGGAGCGCCAGGGGCGGCCCGCGCAGGCCGACGCGGCCGCTCCGGCGGCACACGACGTCCTGCTGATGCACCGGGCGCTCCTGGAGTACGAGGCGCGTCACGCCTCCTCGCCCACGCTCCGGTTCGAGCACGGCGTGCCGCCGGCTCCGGAACCCTCCGCGGACCGCTCCAGCACCGCCGCCTGATTGACCGGCGCCACCGGGCGCCGGTACGGTGGCTCGCCGGCACCCGAGTGGAGGAGCGACATGAAGAAGCTCATCAACGATCCGGACGCGGTCGTCCGCGAGGCGCTGGAGGGCATCGAGGCCGCGCACCGCGACCACGTGCGCGTGGTCTTTGACCCGATGATGATCGTGCGGGCCGACGCGCCGGTCCAGGGCAAGGTCGGCATCGTGTCCGGCGGCGGCTCCGGCCACGAGCCCATGCACGGCGGGTTCGTCGGACCCGGGATGCTCGACGCCGCATGCCCCGGTGAGATCTTCACGTCGCCGACGCCCGATCAGATGCTCGAGGCGACCAAGGCCGTCGACGGCGGGGCCGGGGTGCTGCACATCGTCAAGAACTACACGGGCGACGTGCTCAACTTCGAGATGGCCGCCGATCTCGCGCAGGGCGAGGGCATCGACGTCGAGGCGGTCGTGACCAACGACGACGTGGCGGTGCAGGACAGCCTCTACACCGCCGGCCGGCGCGGCGTCGGCATCACGGTGATCGCCGAGAAGATCTGCGGCGCCGCCGCCGAGGAGCGCAAGTCGCTGGCCGAGGTCGCCGAGCTCTGCCGCAAGGTGAACGCCCAGGGCCGCAGCATGGGCATGGCGCTCACGCCCTGCGTGACGCCGGGCTCCGGGCAGCCGAGCTTCGAGCTCGGCGAGGACGAGATGGAGATCGGCATCGGCATCCACGGCGAGCCGGGGCGCCACCGCGAGCCGCTGGCGTCCGCCGCCGGGGTGGTCGAGCGGCTGGCGACGGCGGTCGTCGAGGACCTGCCGTTCGAGTCCGGCGCCCGCGTGCTCGCCTTCGTCAACGGGATGGGCGGCACGCCGCTGATCGAGCTCTACATCTGCTACCGCGAGCTCGACCGCTTCCTGCAGGGCCGCGGCATCACGATCGAGCGGCGGCTCATCGGCAACTACATCACCTCGCTCGAGATGGCGGGTTGCTCGATCACGCTGCTCGCGCTCGACGACGAGCTGACGCGGCTGTGGGACGCGCCCGCGGACACGCCGGCCCTGCG
>JBPCNM010000185.1:0-12179 GCA_051001255.1 Solirubrobacteraceae bacterium | reverse complement strand
GCACCCGCCGGCCCTATGCCGAGGTGCCCTACTTCTGGACCGAGATCGCCGACTGGTGCACCGCGGAGTGGGTCGGGCTGACCGAGGCGCCCGAGCACGAGCTGGTCCGGGGCAGCCTCGACGACGGCGCGTTCAGCGTCCTGTACGTGGCCGGTGGGCGGCTCGTCGCCGCGCTCTCGGTAGGGCGCGGCGAGGAAATCGCGCACGCCCGCCGGCTGATCGCCGCGCGGACCGATCTGCGCGGCCGCGAGGGCGAGCTGGCCGACGGCGACCTCGAAGCGTTCTAGCTCGGGCGGCCGTGGGTCCCGCTGCCGTCGACCACGCTCAGCTCGCGGACGGCGCTAGTGCCCCGTCTCGCACCATCGACCCGAAATGACGCGCGTCGATCACCGACATGCTGCGCACTGTCTCGGTCCTGCCTCGGCCTGGGGCCTCGCCACCGCTTCGCTCGGGCCTCGCCACCGGCTTCGCCTCGCGACCACTTGAAATCCCAGAGGGATCCCTGCGGGTCTGCGTCCTTGCCTGTCGGCGCCGCACCTGCCTCGGCCGGGGGCCTCGTCACCGGCCTTCGGCCTCGCCCTTTCGGGCCGATCGTCGCGAGACGGACCACTAGACGTTGAGCCGGCGCTCGAAGCGCGCGGTGATGCGCGAGCCGGCGTCGCGCGGCTCGGGCGCGTCGCCGCACAGGATCCACTCGCCGTCGACGCGCCGCTCGAGCGCGCCGCGCGCCATCAGCTGACCGAGCGCGGTCGTGACCGAGGGCCGGCGCGCGCCGACCATGCCGGCGAGCGTGCGGTGCGAGAGGCGCAGGGAGACGAGCACGCCGCCAGGCACCACGCGACCCCAGCGCTCGGCCAGGCACCAGAGCAGCGCGAGCAGCCGGTCGTCGACCCGCGTGAGGTGGGCGATCGCCTGCAGCACGACGAGCCGCTCGGCACGCCGGGCGGCGCGGTCGAGCAGGCCGGCGAACACCTCGGGCCACTGCGCGGCGCGCACCGCGAAGGCGTGGTCGATGACGGCCACGCGTGTCGCGGTCAGCGCGCTCCACTCGATCGTGCGCGGTAGCAGCTCGTCGTAGTCGGCGTCTCCCCACGCGCGCAGGACGTCGCCGGGGCCGAGCAGCTCGGCGGCAGGGTGGTCGCCGACGGTCGCCTCACGGACCAGCAGGCCCTCCACGACGAGCAGGCCGATAGGGCGGGTGCCCTCCAGCAGGCCCGCGCCGGGGATCCAGCGGCCCCGCGGGATGTCGATCGAGCGCGCGTAGAGCCGCTGGGCGGCTTCCCGGGCGCGCCGCGGGTCGAGCTCATGGGCGAGCTCGGGGTCGACGTTGAGCAGTTGGACAGAGCCGCTGCCAGTGGCTGGCATGCAGTTTCCTTCCAAGTCGAAGACGGAGGTCGCAGCGCGTTCCGGCGGTCTGGCCTCGGCCCCGCGCGTCACGCTGAGGTTGTCGGGTTGTGATCCGGTGCCGCCTCACTTCGAGCGTCACCGCGGCACACCCAATGTAGCGTCGTCTTCTGACAATGGAAGGGGCTCCTGACCACTCGGCCCTTTCCGCCCGGCGCCCGCCGGCTCGCCTTCGTCGAGGTCGCTGCCGATGAGAGGAAGTGATGCGTACGCGCGCGCCCCTCCGCTGCGTCCAGGCCACCGCAGCCGCCGCGACGGCGCGCTTCCGGCTGTGGACGGAGCCCGCCGAGAGCGACTACGAGGGCTCGCTGGACTTCAAGACCCGGGCCGCCGCGTTCGAGGGGACCCGGCGGGCCAGCGGCCGCGTCCTGCAGACGATCTCGCTGCCCGACGCGACGTTCCTGCGCGAGCCCGGACAGCGCGGCTGGATGCGCCTGCACAGCTCGCGCTGGCGCCAGGGCAGCTGGGATCCCTTCGGCGTGCTCGACGTCGTCGTCGCCGTGCCGGAGCTCGTCCCGCGCGAGCCCGAGCCGACGCAGCGCGGGGCGCTCCAGCACCACGTCGGCCGGCTTGACGCCGCGGCCGTCCGGCAGCTCGTCGACGACGCCTCGACCGTGATGCGCCGCGTGCGGCCGCTGCCGCCGGTCGGCGAGGACGACGGAGCCGAGATCTCGGTCTGGATCGACAGCCGCCTGCGCATCCACCGCGTCCGCTACCGGACGAGCCGCCCGCGCGCCGCGCTGCTGCACTTCGACCTGTTCGACTTCGCCCGCCCGGTCCGCGTCGAGATCCCTGAGCGCTTCGAGTCGGTCGACCTCGACGTCGTCCGCGGCGCCCTGCGCGGGGTCTGAGGGGCTACCCGGAGCTATACTGGCGCCCGCCCGTTGCCGGGTGGTGTAATTGGCAGCACACCAGTCTCTGGATCTGGGAGTTGGGGTTCGAGTCCCTGCCCGGCAGTGCTGGGTGTCCTTCGGGGGTACCGGTTTCTACTACGCAATTACCGCTAGGCGGTAAAGATGTAGTAGATTACCGCCTTCATGGCGCGCGAGGATGCCTTGCCGGTCCTGCTCGAAGCTGCGAGCGAGCAGGCCGGGTACGTCACCGCCAGACAGGCCGCCCGTCTCGGTGTAGAGCAGAGTCGGCTAGCTCGGCTCACTGCCACGGAAGACCTTCGCCGCGTCCGCTGGGGGGTGTACGCCATGCGTCACGCTCACCATCGGCTCGAGGACGAGATCAGCGCATGGCTCTCCGTGGATCGTGAGCGACTGCCATGGGAGCGGGACGCAAAGCCCGTCGCTGTCCTCTCGCACGCGAGCGCGGCCGGACTTCATGATCTCGGCACGGTCATACCACAGGAGCCGGCGCTCACCGTACCGCCGGAGCATCGCAGCGCCACGCGGGCGAAGGGCATCGAGCTGCACGTCGCGCGGCTTTCGGCTGGGGACTGGACGTGGATGAGACCGGAAGGAGTCCGGCTGCCCGTCACCACTCCCTCACGCACCATCGTGGACCTGGTCCTCTCCGGCGAGGAGACCAGCTACGTCGAGCGCGCGATAGCCGACGCACTGGCTGACCGCCGCCTCACACCCAAAGACCTGGTCGAGACCGCAAGACGCCGGAAGACGCGCACGGCAGCGCTGACCCGACGGGTGACCCGGCTGTTGGAAGCGGCTGTGGCGTGAGTTGGCCCCTGGCGCTCGCCGGAGGCGACCCGGCGCGCCCTGTCGGATCGCGTTGCGGCAAGGTACGAACCGGAGCAACGTCAACGGCGCTTGCGGGAGGTCGCCTACAGACGGCTGTTGTTCCGCCTCTTTCGAGCGCAGCCGGAGCGCTGGGTCGTCAAAGGCGGTGCGGCGCTTCTGCTCCGATTGGATCCCAACCGCCATCGAACGACATCGATCTACGTTCAAGAGGCGGGTGAGCATGCGGTGGCTTTGCGAGGCCGCGAGCTACGACGCTGGCGACTTCTTCGCGTTCGAGGTTGCCTCTGGGCGCCTCGTCGACGCCGATCACCCGCTTGAGCGTGCGTACAGCATCCCGGTCGTGACGAGGGTGGGGGAGACGGAGTTCGCCCGTTTCAGCATCGACCTTGCACTTCCTCGCGATGACATCGACGTCGAGTGGATCGAGCCGCAGACGCTCGTCACCGGAGAGGCCGCGGTCGACAACATTCCCCGGGTGGCGACGCTGACCTTCCCGGCGCAACTCGCCGACAAGGTCTGCGCGCTCTACGAGCGGCACGGAGAGGGGGCGGAGCATTCGTCACGCGCCCGAGATCTGGCCGACATCGCGATGATCGCGAGCCAAGTGGACATCGACGGCACCGAGCTTGCGGGGCGTGTCAGAGCCGAGGAACAGCGCAGGCGGGTAGCGGGAACGTTGACCGAGCCGCTTCCGAACACGCTGACGCTCCCACCGGTCCAGCAATACGATTGGTCACGAAGGTGGACGAAGGCGACCCGCGGGGCGCCCATCACATTCGAGGACGCCTTGGCCCTGGCGTCAGCGCTGATGGACCCGATCCTCGATGGCCGTGCGGCGGACGCACGATGGGACGCCACCCAACGTGCCTGCAGCCACCGCTGATACGACCACCGCCGTGGCGCGCCGCTAGCAGCTCGCAGGCTAGCCTGGCCGCCGCCGCGAGACGTCCGTCCGCCACCGGCGAGCCGCTGTAGTTCGCGCGCGCTCAGGCTGCCGCCGCCTGCTCGGCCCAGTCGCGATACAGGAGCCAGTAGGCGCCCTCCGCGGACAGCAGCTCGTCGTGGGTGCCCTGCTCGACGATGCGGCCGTGGTCGAGCACGACGATGTGCCCGGCGCCGCGGATGGTCGAGAGCCGGTGGGCGATCACGACGGCTGTGCGGCCCGCGAGCAGCCGGCGCATGCCCTGCTCGATCCGGCCCTCGGTTTGGATGTCGACGTTGGAGGTCGCCTCGTCGAGCACCAGGATGCGCGGCTCGGAGATCAGCGCGCGCGTGAACGCCACGAGCTGGCGCTGCCCGGCCGACAGCTGGATCCCGCGCTCGCCGACCTCGGTGTCGTACCCGTGCTCGAGCGCCGCGATGAAGTCGTGGGCGCCGATCGCGCGCGCGGCCGCCTCGATCTTCTCGACCGTCGCGTCGGCGCGCCCGAACGCGAGGTTGTCGCGGATCGTGCCGCTGAACAGGAACGCCTCCTGCGGCACGATCCCCATCTGTCCGCGCAGCGAGCGCGCCTGCACGTCGCGCAGGTCGTGCCCGTCGACGAGGATCCGCCCCTCCGTCGGGTCGTAGAAGCGAGCGGCGAGCTTGGCGAACGTCGACTTGCCCGCGCCCGTGGAGCCCACGAGCGCGACCGTCTGGCCCGCCGGCACGTGCAGCTCGATCCCGTCGAGCGCCGGCTCGCCGTCGGCCGAGTACGCGAATGACACGCCCTCGAACGCCAGCTCCCCGCGCAGGCGCGGCAGCGCGATCGCGCCGTCGCGGTCGCGCAGCTCGGGCTCCTCGTCGAGCAGCTCGAAGATCTTGTCGAGCGCCGCCATGCCCGCCTGGTAGGTCGTATAGAGCTGCGACAGCGCCTGGATCGGGTCGAAGAAGTTGTTCAGCGCGGCGATGAACGCGACCAGCACACCGACCGTCACGTCGCCCTGGATCGCCTGCAATCCGCCGTAGAGCAGGATGCCCGCGGTCACGAAACCCGACAGCAGCTCGACCGACGGGAAGTAGGCGGCGTTGAGGTTGACGGTCTTCATGTTCGCCGCCCGGTTGGCGTCGTTGAGGTCGGAGAACACCGCCTCGTGGCGCCGCTCCTGACCGAAGATGCGCACGACGCGCACGCCCGACAGCGTCTCCTGCAGGTACGCCGTGATCTGCGCGACCTTCTCGCGCGTGGCGCGGTAGGCGTCGGCGCTGATGATCCGGAACGCGAACGAGCCGATCCCCAGCACCGGGAAGACGACGTACGTCAACAGCGCCAGCTCGAGGTCGAGCACGGCGAGGATGACCGCCGTGCCGATCAGCGTGAGCGAGGAGCCGAACAGCGTCACGATGCCGTCGCTCACGAGCTGGTCGAGCGCCTGCACGTCGTTCGTCAGCCGCGAGATGATCACGCCCGCCTGGCGGCGCGAGAAGAAGCCGATCGACAGCGACTGCAGATGCGCGAACAGCTGGATGCGCAGGTCCTGCAGGACGCGCTGGCCGACCCAGCCGACGAGGTAGGTCTGTGCGTAGGTCGCGCCCCAGTAGACCAGTGCCGAGGCGATGAACGCGACGACGACGAGGTTCAGCGTGCCGGTGTCGCCCGGCACGATGCCGCCGTCGATCGCTAGCTTGGCCAGCGGCGGTGGCGCGAGCGAGGCGGCGGTGCCGGCCACGAGCGCGAGGAACATCAGCGCGGTGCGCCCGCGGTAGGGGCGCAGCAGCTCGAGCAGCCCCCGCAGCTTGCGCCCGCGCCCGCGCGTGGAGCGCCAGCGCCGGACGAGGTCGTCGCGGCGCGACAGCGCCTGGCCGCGTGTGGTCACGGGCCCGCCATCCTGCTCCCCATGGTCGGCGGCGTTCGAGCCGTCGCGTCGAGCCGGTCCTCTCACGGTCTCGCTCCGCATGGTTCGCGGCATACCGGCGTCATCGTCGAACCGGTCCGATCACAGTCCCGCCTCGGCGTGCTCGACCGGCTTGCGCGTGAGGAACACCTGGTCGGGCAGCCCCTTGGCGGCGATCTCGGCGTACAGCGGCGACTGCTCGAGCAGCTCGGCGTGCGTGCCGCGGGCCGCGATCCGTCCCTCCTCGAGCACCACGATGTCGTCGGCGAGCGCGATCGTGGAGAGCCGGTGCGCGATCACGAACGTCGTGCGCCCCGCCATCACCTCGCGCAGCGCCGCCTTGATCGCCTGCTCGGTCGAGGCGTCGACCGACGACGTGGCGTCGTCGAGGACCAGGATCCGCGGGTCGCTGAGCAGCGCGCGGGCGATCGCGATCCGCTGGCGCTGGCCGCCCGACAGCGTCAGGCCGCGCTCGCCGATGCGCGTGTCGTACCCGTCGGGCAGCTCGGCGACGAAGCCGGCCGCCTGCGCGCGCGTCGCCGCGCGCTCGACCTCCGCGCGCGTCGCCTCCGGGCGGCCGTAGGCGATGTTCTCGTGCACGCTCGCGCTGAACAGGAACGGGTCGTCGTCGACCACGCTGATCGCGTGGCGCACGGAGGGGAGGTCGACGTCGCGCACGTCGGCGCCGTCGATCCGCACCGAGCCGGAGCTGACGTCGTAGAGCCGCGCCAGCAGCTGCACGAGCGTCGTCTTGCCCGAGCCGGTCGCGCCGACCAGCGCGACCGTCGTCCCCGCCTCGACCACGAGATCGACGTCGCACAGCGCCGGTCGCGGGGCGGTCTCGTAGGCGAACGTCACGTCGCGCAGCTCGACGCCGCCGCGACCCGCCGGCAGCGGCGGCGCGCCGGGCGGCGACTCGACCTGCGGCGCGCGGTCGAGGATCTCGAACAGCCGTGCGCCCGAGGCCGATGCGCGCTGCGCCATCCCGAGCGCCAGGCCGAGCTGGCGCATCGGCCCGATCAGCATCAGCAGGTACGTGTAGAACGCGGCGAAGTCGCCCAGCGAGAGGCTGCCGCCGATCACCTGGCGCCCGCCAACCAGCAGGATCACCGCGAGCCCGACGCTGGGCAGGAAGCCGATGAACGGGTTGTAGAACGCGCGCAGCCGCGTCGCGGCCATCGACTGGTCGAAGACCCGCGTCACCGTGTGGTCGAAGCGCGCGAGCTGGCGCGGCTCGGCCGCGAACGCCTTCACCACGCGGATGCCCGAGACGTTCTCCTCGACGTCGGCGGTGAGCTCCGCGATCCGCTGCTGGACTTCCTGCAGCACGGGCCGCGAGCGGCGGCCGTAGCGCGCGGCGACCAGCACCACGAAGGGGACCGGGAACAGCGCCAGCGCGGCCAGTCCGGGCTGCAGCAGGAACATCGCGACCGCGGCGAGCAGGATCGTCAGCGCGCTCTGGGTGATGAAGATCAGCCCGTAGCCGAGGAAGAAGCGCACCGCCTGCAGGTCGACGGTCGCGCGCGACATCAGCTGGCCGGTCTGCTGGCGGTCGAAGAACGCCGGCTCGAGCGACTGCAGGTGACGGTAGATCAGGTTGCGCAGGTCGAACTCGATCGCCAGCGACACGCGGCCGGCGATCAGGCGGCGGGCGACCGAGAAGCCCAGCCGCGCCACGGCGGCCAGCGCGATCAGCGCCGCGTAACGCCGCAGGTCGCGCTCGTCGCCCGCGTCGAGGTGGTCGATCGCGCGACCCGTCAGCCACGGGATCGCGACCGTGGCCACCATGGCGAGCGCGGCCAGCACGAGCGACCAGATGGCGCCGGCGCGGTAGGGCTTCAAGAACCCGAGCAGGCGCCGGAAGGTGCTCACGCAACTACAGGATACGGGTCCCGCACGCCCCGCCGGTTCGGGTATCTTCGCCCCTCGCATGTCGAACGCCATCGCACTCCGCAACCGCTTCGCCATGGTCAAGGGCGCCTGGGACGACCACCTGCGCGGCATCCCGTTCCCGGCCCTGGGGGACGGGACGGCCGAGCAGAAGATCGAACGCCTCGAGCTGGCGCTCGTCGATCAGATGCGCGCCCGCGCGACCCCGGAGACGGCCGAGCAGGCCGCCGACGCGATGTGGGGACTCGTCCATGCGCGACCGGATACCGATGCCGTCAAGCAGCGCGTCACGCGCCACCACGAGGAGCTGGCCCGTCTGGGCCATCGCCTGCGCTGACCGGCTCATGACCCGCGCAGGCGAGCACCGGCAGCCGCGGGTACTTCGGGTAGCGCGGGTCCGTGCGCGAGCGCACGCACATCGAGAACGACGAGCCGCGGGTGTTGCGGATCACCTTCTGGTGCCGGCAGCTCGCGCAGAGGCCGGTCGGCGGCACTAGCCTTGCCGTTCGAGCACGAGGAAGGCGCTGGCGTCCTGGTCCTGCTGGAAGGTCGCGGTGAAGAGGTTCGAGCCCGTCAGCGTCTCGATCCGCTGCGCCTCCGGGCCGGTCTTCGGAAACGTCTCGGGCCGCGGCGTGGCCGGTGGGATCGTGGCGGCGAGCGGCACGTCGAGCTCGCCCGCGAGGTCGCCTGGACGGAAGAACAGCGCCTGCACCGGCGGCACCGGAGTCGCGCTCGCCGGCTCGCCCTTCGCAGGTGGCCTGGGTGGCAGGAGCGTCACCACCATGTCGACATCCTCGGCGTAGCGGAACGTGTAGAGCGTCAGCTCGACCGCCTCGCGCCGGAGCAGCAGGTGGCGTTCCTCGGACGGTTCCCCCGTCTTGATCGAGCCGTTCGGCCCGAGGCCGTTGAGCGTGTACATGACGCCGTGGCCCTCGAGCAGGTGGATGTCGCCGCCGACCGGCGCGGCGCGCAGCGCGACCGAGAGCGGGCGCCCGGCGATCTCCAGGCCGCCGGACTGGATCGCCACCAGCTGGTTCGCGTCGCCCAGCCGGTAGGAGGGAGCGACGTGCTCGGCGATCTGCCGGACGGTGCCCAGCTCGTCGCCGGCGGTGGGCCGCCAGGCCGACCAGCCGTCGGGCACGCCGTCGTCGGCGTTCAGGCTGACGACGAGTCCCAGCCCGGCGAGCGCCAGCGCGACGCCGATCACCGCGCCGAGCACGAGGCCGAAGCGCGGCCGGTAGCGTGACTCGACGGCCGGTGCGGCAGGCTGCGGAGCGGGCGCCTCGGGCGCGGGCGGCGGGCTTTCGTCCTCGCGGGCGGCCCACAGCCCGTCGTGGGGCCGGCGCGTGAGCTTCTCCGAGGAGTCCGGCTCGGGCCGCCCGGCCGGCGACGGGGGCGGGATCAGATCGCCGGCCATGCGTCCCCGTCGAGCACGTCGATTCTGGGTTTGCTCAGCTTCGCCTCGTCGAGCAGCGCGACGACGTCGTCGCCGTAGATCTCGCGCCGGTCGACCAGCCGCTCGGCGACGTGCTCGGTGCCCTCCCGGTTGGCGCGGATCGTGTTGTAGGCGACGACGTAGGCCTGCCCGAGCAGCCCGGCCACCAGCGCCCGCTTGTCCGGGTCAGAGACGACCGCCTGCATCGGGTCGCTGTCCAGCACGCCGCCGCCCGAGCGGTGCATGATCTGGTAGCCGAGCTTGGCGAACCGCTCCATCACGCGGTCCTCCTCGGCCGCGCGCCGCTCGGGGTCTTCGATCCGGTCGGAGAGGTCGACGCGCTGGGGCGCCATCGCGGCGTAGCCGACCATGCGGCCGGCGAGCCACGTGACCGAGCGCACGTCGCCGCCGACGCCGGTCGTGTTCTGGCCGTAGAACACGACCTCGGCGGCCATCGCGCCGAGCACGTGGATCAGGTGGCCGAACATCTCCGAGCGCCAGTCGGCGAAGCGCTCCTCGATCTCCATCGCCCGGTGGTGGCCGCCGGAGGAGCCGCGCTTGCGGATCGACAGGCGCGTCGACATCAGGTTCTCGTTGTAGAGGTGCGAGCAGACGGCGTGCCCGGCCTCGTGGATCGCGGTAGCGCGCTCCTCGTGGGGCGGGTACTCCTGGCCGATCGCGACGCCGGACTCCACGGTCGTCATCGCCTCGACGATGTCCTCCCAGGTGAAGTGCGGCCGCCCGTCGGAGTGGGCGTAGGTGAGCGCCATCGAGCAGACCTGGTCGATCATCGCCGGCGAGTAGCCCGACGTCACGCGCGCGAGCTCGTCGCGCTTGCGCCGGGTGTCGAGCTCCGGATCGTGCGCCACCTTGCGGATGTAGAGGTCGAAGATGTCGCGCCGGTCCTCCCACGTGGGCGTGCGGAAGAAGATGTGGCGGCCCAGCCGGCCCGGCCGGGTCAGCGCGGGATCGAGCGCCTCGAGCGGCACGTTGCAGGCCCCGATGAAGTAGATCTCCTCCTTGCGCGGCTTCGGCGGCCGCTTGCGCAGGCTCACCGCGCCGATCCGCTGCGGGACGATGTGGAGCGCGTCGAGGAACGTGTCGAGCCGGTTGGTGAGGATCTTCTTCTTCAGCGGCGGCTCGTCGATGCCGTCCGTCACCACGAGCAGCTGTTTGAGCGCCAGCGAGCCCCCGTGCCGCCCATGCCCGGGATCATGAACTGATCGATCGCGCCCTTCACGCGCCCGACCACCGCCGGGTAGGCCGCGCCGCGCGGTTCGGCGCGCAGCTCGAACATCCGCTCGCGCCAGGCGCGCGACTCGATCACCAGGTCGCCGTCGGGCGTCAGCGCGCCGGTGGGCCCGAAGAACAGGTGGTCGTGGATCGCGAGGCCCTGGTAGGGGGCGAATCGTGGCTGCAGCGCCTGGCGGCGCAGCCCGACCGCGTCGATCTCGTCGATGAACACGATGCACTGGCCGCCCCACTTCGCGGCCAGCTTCTTGGCCTTGCGCGCCAGGTAGCGCACGAGGATCGCGTCGATGCCGATGAACGTCCCGGCGAAGCCCGAGCCCGGCACCGTGACGAACGGGCAGTTGAATGACGTGGCGATCGCCTTGGAGAGCATCGTCTTGCCGGTGCCGGGCGGGCCGAGGAAGAGCACTCCGCGCTCGCGCTTGCCGCCCGCCTTCTCGAACTCCTCGCCGGACTGCCAGAGGGACACGACGCGCGTGATCTCGTCCTTGGCCTCGAGCTGCCCGCGGACGTCGTCGAGCCTGACGCCCCCAGTCGGCGTTGCCGGGCTCGTAGGCCTTGATCTGCTGGATCCCCAGGAACAGCATCGGACCGAGCAGGATCAGGAAGTTCATCGCGAACAGCAACACCAGGATCGGCGCGTACCCCGCGATCAGCGGGAGGTAGGTCTCGAACACGCCGAGGACCGCGTCGACGCCGCCGCCGATGCTCGCGTCGCCGCCGCTCGACGCCCGCGCGATCATCCCCGCCCCAGTCGCGAGCGCGAGCACGACGAACAGCCACCAGGCGCGGCGGAACTTCTTGCGCCAGTACCACAGCCGCCGGCGCGAGATGACGTCGTCGCGGCGCAGCTCGGACTCGGCGCCGTAGATCGTGGGCGACGGGATCAGCTTGTGGGCGAGCACGTCGACCGCGCCGCGGAAGACGACCACCATGCCGAGCGCCCCGAGCGCCGCCCAGTACCACGCCCAGCCGGCCGCGGTGAGCAGCGCGACGAACAGGATCGGGCTCGTCAGCAGCGCCGTCGCGGTCGCCGCGCGCCCGAGCCGCTTCCATTCACGCGCGAGCGCAAGCGAATGCTCGTTGCCGGTGCGGTTGCGCAAGGCGGGGTGCTCGTCCCCGGGGACCACGATCGACCGGATTGTACGCGCTGCGATCCGGGCGATCGAGGCCTGCCGGCGGCGCGGACGCATGTACGGCGTCAGCTTCGGCCCCGCCGAGCCGTTGTCAGGGGCGTGGCCGCAGCCGACGAGCTCACGGGGCTTCCCTCCGCGCCCGCCTTCGGCGTGGCGCTCGACCGCCAGGTCGCGCTCGCGCGCCGCTACGACCGCCCCGGCGCCGTGATCGTGGTGGCGTCGCGTCGCGCCGACGACGCCGGCTGCCGCGCCGTGGCGCGTGCGCTGCGCGAGCGGCTGCGGAGCACCGACCTCGTGGCGCGCATGACCGGCGCTGAGTTCGCGGTGCTGCTGGCGGAGGCGCGTGCGACCGAGGCGCGCGAGCTGGCGGGCGAGCTGGGGGCGCTCGTGGCCCGCGCCGCGGGGGCGCCCGCCGCGGCCGGGATCGCCTGCTTCCCTGCCGGGCTAGACCGACCCGCCGGCGCGCTGCTCGCCGACGCCGACAACGCCCCGACGGCCGCCGGGACCGCCCAACCGCCCATGGCGCTGTTCGAAGCCCGCGTGTTGA
>JBPCNM010000184.1:0-11912 GCA_051001255.1 Solirubrobacteraceae bacterium | reverse complement strand
CTACTCGCGCGAGGCCGCCGACCGGCTGCTGGCCGAGCAGCTCGATGGCACTCGCAGGACGAGGGGATACGCGAACGACCGGCTCGATCAGCTCACCGTCGAGTTGCTCCTCGGGCTGCGGTGACGTGACCGAAGCTCTGCTCGGGATCGACGTGGGCACGACGCTCTGCAAGGCGGCGGTCGTCAGCCTGGATGGCAGGGAGCTCGCGCATGGTCGCCGGCCGACGCCCTGGCGGTCCGTGCCGACCGGCGCGGAAGCCGATCCGGCCGATCTGGTCGCCGCGGCACAGGGCGCGGCCGAGGACGCGCTGGCGGCGGCTCGCACAGACCGCGTGATCGCGGTCGGGGTCACCAGCATGGCGGAGACCGGCGTGCTGTCAGACGGCCGTGGCCGCCCCGTTGCGCCGGCGATCGCCTGGTATGACCGGCGCGGCGACGCCGAAGCGTCCGCGCTCGGCGCGGCACTGCCAGGCTCGTCGTTCAGCGCTCGCGCCGGGCTTCCCGTGTCGGCACTGTGCAGCGCGGTCAAGCTCCGCTGGTTGCGCGAGCACGTACCGTCCGCCCGCGAGGGACGGCGCTGGCTGAGCGTTGCCGAGTGGGTGGTCCGCCGGCTCGGCGGCGACGAGGTGGCGGAGCGCTCCCTCGCCGCGCGCACCGGCCTGTTCGACCAGCAGGCCGGGGACTGGTGGCCGGAGATGATCGACTGGGCCGGCTGGCCGGCGTCGCTGGTCCCCGAGCCGGTCGCCGCGGGAACCCCGGCCGGCAGGGTGGACGGATCGCTGTCCGCCGCCCGTGGGGCGCTGCTCACCGTGGCGGGCCACGACCATCTGTGCGCCGCGGTCGGGGCGGGGGCGATCGAGGACGGCGACGTGCTCGATTCCTGCGGCACCGCCGAAGCGCTGATCGCCGCGCGGGGCGGCCGCCTGGACGAGGATCGCGTTGCCGCCGCGGTCGCATCGGGGCTGGCCGTCGGCGAGCACGTGCTGCCCGGGCGCCAAGCTGTGCTGGCCGGCTTTCCGGCGGGTCTCGTGCTGGCGCGCTTTCGTGACCTGCTCGGCGTGGCGCCGGACGCCACGTCCGATCTGGATGCCGCCGCCCTGGCGGCTGGGGGCGCCGGCGGCCTTTCGGTCGAGGACATGACCGCGGGCCGGGCGCGGATCGTCGGCGTCGGCCCCGGCGCATCCCCTGGCGCGCTGTGGTGCGCGGCCGTCGAGGCCCTCGCCGGTCACGGCGCCGCCGTCCTGGGCGAGATCGAGCGCTTCACCGGCCCCAGCGGACGGGTCGTCCTCACCGGGGGATGGGGGCGCAGCGCTGCCCTGCTCGCCGCCAAGCAGAGGCGTCTGGGCGCGCTCGTCTGTCCGCCCGTGAGCGAGGCCGCCGCGCGGGGCGCCGCGCTGGCGGGCGGGTGCGCCGCCGGCGTGTACGCGTCGATCGCGGCGGTGCCTCGACCCGTGGCTTCCGGGGCGGAGGCGAGCGGGTGACGGACTCCGCTCAGACGGGCCTCGTGTTGTCACCGGCCAACGCGGGCGCCTACCTGGCCCGTCGCGGAGTGATCGCGCCGGACGCCCGCGTCGAGGTCAGCGAGCTCGGCGGAGGCGTCTCGTGCACCGTTCTGGCCGTGCGCGCGGGCGCGCGAAGACTGGTCGTCAAGCAGGCGCTCGCACGCCTGCGCGTCGCCGACGAGTGGACCGCCGATCAACGGCGGGCGATCACCGAGGCGGAGGCGTTGCGGGTGGCCGCCGAGCTCGACACGGAGTCGGTTCCCAAGGTGCTCGACAGCGATCCGCGTGCGCATGCGCTCACCATCGAGCAGGCGCCGGAGGACTGGCGCAACTGGAAGGTCGTGCTGCTGGGCGGCGAGATCGATTCGAGGATCGGCGCTCGGATCGGCACGGCGGTCGGCCGCTGGCATCGCGGCACGCACGGCCGTGCCGACATCGCCTCCCGCTTCGACGACATGGAGGCGTTCGAGCAGCTGCGGCTGGGCCCCTATCACCGCACCGTCATGGCCCGCCGCCCGGAGCTCGCCGAGCCGATCGGCCGTTGCGTCGAGCGCCTGCTCACGGAGCAGCGATGCCTGGTGCACGGGGACCTCTCGCCCAAGAACGTCCTGGTGGGCGAGAGCGGTGACTGGATCCTGGACTTCGAGGTCGCCCATTGCGGCAATCCCGTCTTCGACCTCGCGTTCATGCTCAACCACCTGTTCTTGAAGGCGATCCATCGCCCGCAAGACCGGCCGCGGCTGACAGCGTGCGCAGGCGCGTTCCTGGCCGCCTACGAATCAGAAGCGCCGCGAGCGCTGGTCGCCCGGCCCGCCGAGCTGCTCGCTCAGCTCGGCTGCCTGATGGCGGCGCGGGTGGACGGCAAGTCGCCCGCCGAGTACCTGGCCCCCGCCGAGCGGGATTGCGCCCGCGCTCTCGCGGCGTACCTGCTGCTCGACACGCCGGGCACGATCGACGCGGCGTGGGAGCTCGCCGCCGAGGTTTGCCGGTGAGTGCCGGCGGCATCGCCGAGGCGCTGGCGTGGGAGGCGCTGGACTCGCGCGGAAGTCCGACGGTCGCCTGCGAGGTGACCCTCGTCTCTGGCGCCCGTGGGTTGGCAACGGTGCCCTCCGGCGCGTCCACGGGGCGCCATGAGGCGCTGGAGCTGCGCGACGGTGGCGAACGCTACGGCGGCCGTGGGGCCACCCGGGCGGTGGAGAACGTCAACCGCGTGATCGGTCCATCCGTGGCCGGCGCTGACGCCGGCGACCAGGCGGCCCTGGACGGGATGTTGCGCGAGCTGGACGGCAGCCCCGGCCTCGGGCGGCTCGGCGCCAACGCCGTGCTCGCGGTGTCCGTCGCGACGGCGCGGGCGGCGGCCGCCCATCACGGCAGCGAGCTCTACGAGTGGCTCGGCGACGGCTCGCAGCCGCTGCTGCCGCTTCCGATGGTCAGCATCCTCTCCGGCGGTGCGCACGCGGGCGGCGCGGTCGACCTGCAGGACTTCCTCGCCGTCCCGCTCGGCGCGACGAGCTTCGCCGAGGCGATCGAGCAGGCGTGGCTGGTCCGGAGAGCCGCGTTCGCGCTGGCGGCCGAGCGCGGCCTGCCGGCGGCGCTTGTCGCCGACGAGGGCGGTCTCGGCGTCCCGCTGCCGTCCAACCGTGCCGCGCTCGAGTTGCTCGCGGAGGCGATCGAGCGCGCCGGGGTCGAAGCGATGGGCATCGCGATCGACGTGGCCGCGACGCAGCTCGAGGACCGGGGTGGATATCGCCTCGGCGTCGAGGATCGACGGCTCGACGCCACCGAGCTCGTCGCCGAGATCGCCGGCTGGTGCGACGCCTTCCCGATCGTTTCGGTCGAGGATCCGCTGGGCGAGGACGACTGGGAGGGCTGGCGCCTCGCGACCCGGCGGCTCGGCGGGCGCGTGCAGCTGCTCGGCGACGACCTCTTCGTGACCGACCTCGGTCGGTTGGGCGACGGCATCGCGGCCGGCGTGGCCAACGCCGTGCTGGTGAAGCCGAACCAGACCGGCACGCTCTCGGACGCCCGCGCCGTGATCGAGCACGCCGGCGCGGCCGGCTACCGGACCGTCGTGTCCGCCCGCTCGGGGGACACCGAGGATCCGTGGCTCGCGGACCTGGCGGTCGGCTGGCGGGCAGGCCAGATCAAGGTCGGCTCGCTGGCCCGCTCTGAGCGCACCGCCAAGTGGAACCGCCTGCTCGGCATCGAGGCGCGCGCCGGCGGGCGCGCCCGGTTCGCCGGGCGGTCGGCCCTGCACTCGAACCTGTCCGGAGGACGCACATGAATCCCCGCCTCAATCGCCTCTTCGCCCCCGACGGGCGGTGCTTCGACGTCGCCGTCGACCATGGCTTCTTCGGCGAGGCGAGGCACCTCGCCGGCATCGAGGACCTCGAGCGCGCGCTGGGCAGGGTGCTCGACGCGGCTCCCGACGCGATCCAGCTCTCCTCGGGCCAGGCGCCGCTGCTGCAGCGGCTGCCGGGCCGCGACAAGCCCGCGCTGGTGATGCGCACCGACATCGCCAACGTCTACGGCGAGCGGCCGCCGCGCCGGTTCTACAGCCTCGTGATCGAGCACGCGGTGGAGCATGCGGTCCGACTGGACGCCGCGTGCGTGGTGGTCAACCTCCTGGTGCTGCCCGACGAGCCCGAACTGCACGGCCAGTGCCTGCGCAACGTCGCCGAGCTGCGTGCAGCGTGCGACCAGGTGGCGATGCCGCTCATGGTGGAGCCCCTCGCGATGCGCCCGGGCGACGGCGGCTACGGCGTCAACGGCGATGCCGACACGATCGTCGGGATGGTCCGGCAGGCCGCCGAGCTCGGCGCCGACATCATCAAGGCCGACCCCACCGACGACATCGGCGACTACCACCGCGTGATCCAGGCGGCCGGGGGCCGTCCGGTGCTGCCCCGCGGCGGGGGCCGCGCGCCCGACAGGGAGATCCTCGAACGCACGGAAGCGCTCATGGCCCAGGGCGCGGCCGGGATCGTCTACGGGCGCAACGTGATCCAGCACGAGCATCCGGCAGGCATGACGCGCGCGCTCATGGCCGTCGTCCACGACGGCGCCGGTGCCCATGAGGCGCTCGAGATGATCGACGCAGCACAGGCATTTCATGGCTGATCCACGTGTGGTGCGGTTCGGCATCATCGGCGCCGGGCTGATGGGCCGCGAGTTCGCCAGCGCCGCGGCGAGATGGGTCCACCTCGAGAACCTCGGCGTCCAGCCGCGGATCGTCGCCGTCTGCGACCCCGACCCGGCCGCCCTGCGCTGGTACGAGCAGCTGCAGCCGGCGCCGCGGCTCATGGCCGACTATCGCGAGCTGCTCGCCGATGAGCAGATCGAGGCGGTCTACTGCGCCGTCCCGCACCACCTGCACGAGGAGCTCTACATCGCCATCGTCCAGGCCGGCAAGCACCTGCTCGGCGAGAAGCCGTTCGGGATCGACCAGCCGGCCAACGAGGCGATCGCCCGCGCCGTCGCCGCCCGCGGCGACGTGCTGGTGGCCTGCTCCTCCGAGCTGCCGTTCTACCCCGGCGGCCAGCGTGTGGCGCGCTGGATCGCCGAGCGCCGCTACGGGCGCGTGCTCGAGGTGCGCTCGGCGCTCCTGCACTCCAGCGACATGGCTGCCGACAAGCCGATCAACTGGAAACGCCAGGCCCGCTTCAACGGCGCCTACGGCTGCATGGGCGACCTGGGCATGCATGCGCTGCATCTCCCGCTGCGCGCCGGATGGCTCCCGCGCAACGTGCGCGCGATCCTCTCCGACGTCGTGACGGAGCGCCCCGATCGGAACGGGCGCCTGGTGAGCTGCGACACGCCCGACAACGCCGTGCTGCTGTGCGAGGTCGAGCAGGACGGCTACAGCTTCCCGATGCGAATCGAGACCAAGCGGATCGCACCCGGCGAGACCAACACCTGGCTGATCGAGGTCGATGGCACCGAAGGCTCGATCGGCTACTCCACCAAGTGGCCCAAGACGCTCTGGTGGATGGAGTACGACCCCGGCAAGCCCCAGGCGTGGCAACGGCTCGACCTCGGCGCCGAGTCCGCCTACCGCACGATCACCGGCGCGATCTTCGAGTTCGGCTTCTCCGACGCCATCCTGCAGATGTGGGCGGCGTTCCTAGACGAGGTGGCTCACGGCGACGATATGCGCGGCACGTTCCGCTGCGCCACCGTCGAGGAGGCCCGCGCCTCACACCGGATCCTCACCGCCGCGCTCGCCTCACACGAGCGGCGGGAGGTGGTCGACGTCGATCCGGTGGAGGAGCTCGCGGGCGCAGGAGCTTGATGTTGCGCACCTGGCGTCGGTCGGGCGGGTGTAGCGGAGCACGCTAAAGCCGTTACGGACGTCGACGACGCAGATCAGACCGTCCTTGACGATGGGGAAGCTCCACGTCACGACGTTGTTCGGCCCCATGCTCAAGGGCGGGATCCTCCGGCGCGATCAAGCGCGTTCGCCGGCCGAAGCCCCTCCCTGTAGGTCCGCCATCGCGCCTTCCACATGGTGTCGGGTACGCTGCGGGGGTAGGATGCCGCTGCCATGAACGGCGACCGCGTGCCCGGGGCCCACGGACCGGCAGGGGTGATCGCCCGGGCGCCTACTCGATCCAACGTCCTGGGAGGGATGAGCTTGATCTCATTCGAGTGCATGCCGCGTGCGGTGTCTGCCGTCGCGGCCACCATGCTGCTCAGCGCTGTGGCTGTCGGTCCTGCGGCTGCGGCGCCACCGACGGCCGAGCAGCGGCTGGCGGCCAAGCAGGAGCGGGTCGCGGCCAGCAAGCAGCGACTCGCAGCCAAGGTGGACGGCGGAGTGTTCGGCGTGTCCCCGATCTTCGATGACGACTACTTGACGGGCACCGGTCACCAGCACGGCGGCGACGACGGTCATCTGCCGGCCGAGCAGGTGAACATCGACCTCGTCGGCAAGCTCGAGCCGACGAAGCAGTTCGGCGACATCGTGCCGGGCCAGATCGCGGACCTCGAGGTCTACAAGAAGCACGCGTACCTGAACTCGTGGGCGGAGGAGACGTGCACGCGTGGCGGCACGTACATCGCCGACATCAGCGACCCGACGAACCCCAAGGAGACAGGGTTCCTTCCGGCGCTCCCGGGCAACTACCACGGCGAGGGCGCGCACGTGCTGCGGCTCGACACGCCGGCGTTCGAGGGCGACGTGCTCGCGGTCAACAACGAGCTCTGCAGCGCCGAAGCGACGCGCGGTGGCGGTTTTGACCTCTACGACATCTCCGATCCGACGAAGCCCAAGACCCTGGTGCAAGGCTTCGGTGACTTCGGTCCCGAAGGTACGCTGAAGGGCGACGAGACGGTCGCCACCCAGTCGCACAACATCTACCTGTGGCAGCACGGCAACAAGGCGTATGCGGTCATCGTGGACAACGAGGAGCTCCACGACGTTGACATCTTCGACATCACCAACCCGCGCAAGCCGCGGCCGATCATCGAGTACGACATGGTCGCGTCGTTCCCGCAGGTCCTCGGCGATCACGCGCTCGGTGATCTCATCCTGAACCATGACGACGTGGTCAAGCACATCAATGGCAAGCCGATCATGCTGCTCTCCTACTGGGACGCCGGCTACCTGAAGTTCGACGCGACGAACCCGTCGAAGCTCAAGTACCTGGGTGACACCGACTTCGGCACGAACGATCCCGAGATGGAGTCGATCTCACCGCCCGAGGGCAACGCCCACCAGGTCGAGTTCTCGCAGGACAACCGCTTCCTGCTCGCCGCCGACGAGGACTTCACGCCCTACCGGGCGGGCTCGTTCTCGATCACGTCGGGTCCCGACGCCGGCCCGTTCGAATCCGCTGCCGTCGGTGGCGGGGCGTCGCCGGCGGCGCTCGACGACCGGTTGCTCGACGGCCCCACCGTCTACGGCGGGTACGGCTGTGACGCGTCCGCGCCCGTTCCACTGCGCTCTGCCGTGGAGCTGACGCTCGATGCGGGCGAAGAGGCGATACTCGTCCTGCAGCGCGGTCCGACCGATGACCCGAGCGCGCCGGAGGAGGCGTGCTTCCCGGGCGAGAAGGCAGCGAACGCCGCCGAAGCAGGATGGGACGCCGTGCTGCTGGTCAACCGCCATCTCGGCTCTGCCGAGACGGATGAGGCCTTTTGCGGCAGTGGGGGCTATCCCGAGGGCCTCGAGTTCGTGACGCTGTGCACGACGCATGAGGCGTTCCACCGTCTGTTCGGCAGCGAGCCCAACTACGCGACGCCCGTCCCGGTGGGCGACGCTCCGCCGCTCGGAACGATCGGGCAGGACATCGAAGGTACGGTCGTCTTCGACGGCTGGGGCTACGCGCACCTGTACCGCAACGAGAACGCCAAGATGTCGGAGGTCGACACCTACGCGGTTCCCGAGAGCCAGGACCCGGACTACGCGTTCGGCTTCGGCGATCTGTCCATCCACGAGTTCGCCGCGGATCCGGACCGGAATCTCGCGTATATCTCGTACTACTCGGCCGGTGCGCGCGTGGTGCAGTTCAGTGACGACGGCATCGAGGAAGTCGGCTCCTTCATCGACGAAGGCGGCAACAACTTCTGGGGCGTCGAGACGTTCCGGCTCAACGGCAAGCGGTACTTCGCGGAATCCGATCGCGACTTCGGGCTGTACATCTTCAAGTACAACCCGACCCGCGGCGACTCCGAGGGCTCGAGCGAGCCGCCGCAGTGACCTCACGCCGGTTCGAGCCGGCTGCGGAGTGACACGCACGGGCGGAGCCTTCGGGCTCCGCCCGCCGCGTCCCGCAAGTCAGCGTGGGGGTGAAGCTCATCCCATCGGTGGCTCTCAGCTCCGTCGTCGATCTCCAACGCGACGCGCTGCGTACGTGCGGTCACGCGCGTGCCACCGGCCGCAAGGCGGTGGGCGCGAGGCGGTGGAGACCGCGACGGACCGGCGGGCTGGCGATCATGTCGCGCGCGCGAGCGGCCAGGCCGCTCCGCGGGCCCACGCCGTGACGTCCCGCGGCGCCCAGCCGAGCGCGTCGCGTGCGGGCGTCGGGTCGGCCGCCGGAGCTGGCGGGGACGTCGCGAGCATGCGATAGACGGCGGCGGTGCCGTCGGCGGCGTGGTCGCCAAGATACGGACGCAGCAGGTCGGCGTACGCCTCGGGCGCGATGGTCTCCCACTGCACGGGGCGCCCTAGCGCCTGGCCGAGCGCCTCGGCGATGTCATGCCCGGCCGTGGCGATGCCGGGCAGCGCGAACCAACCGGCCACCTCGCGGGCGATCGCGCGCTCGACCGCGCCGGCCACGTCATCGGTGGCGACCCAGGCCATCGGCACCTCGCCCGGCATCGGGTAGGCGACGACGCCATGGCGGGCGACGCGCTCGGCCGACCACGGGGCGCTGAGGTTCTCCAGATACGTCGTCGGCGCCAGCACCGTCACGCCCGCGATGTCGGCGGCAGCTGCGCGGTGGCGCGCGTCGAGGAACGGCACGCCGATCGGCTCGGGCGCCATCGGGCCACTTGCGTTGATCACAAGGTGAGCGACGCCCGCCGCCTCGGCGGCGCGCGCGGCGTTGTCCGCCATGCGAAGAACGCTCTCGTCATAGATGACCGGCAGTTGGAGCACGACCGTATCGGCGCCGCCGTAGGCGGCCTCGAGGGATGCGCGGTCTAGGAGGTCGGCGCCCGACGCGCGAGTGACGGGCCGGACGTTGTGGCCGACCGCGGCGAGGGCGGCCGCGACGGGCGCACCCTGCGAGCCGGTCGCACCGTGGACGGCGATGGTCTTAGTAGGCATGTCGCCCGTTCTAGTACCGAATGGGTAGCAGTACCCAGAAGGGGATGTAGTATCTTGAACGGAACCATGAGTACGGACCTCTTGAACACCCGTGTCACCGCCGGGTGTCCGGTCGAGCGCGCGCTGCTCGTCCTCGACGGGAAGTGGTCGACGCTGATCATCCGCGAGCTGCTGATCGGGCCGAAGCGTTTCGGGGAGCTTCGGACTGCGCTCTCCATCGGAAGCCCCAAGACGCTCACCGAGCGGCTGCGGATCCTCGAGCACCAAGGTGTGCTGACCCGCACGGTCCACGCCGAGGTCCCCCCGCGCGTCGTTTACGCCCTGACCGAGCGCGGCCAAAGCTTCCGCTTGGTGCTCGAAGCGATGGCCGCGTGGGGAGGCGCCGACCTGCAGCTGAGCGGCGGAGCGCCGCGAAGTACCGAGAAGGATCGGAGTTCTGCCCCCGCGCGCTGCTGAGACCGCCGGCAGGTTCCTACGTCAGTTCGCCCGCATCGCCACCGTCTGCGTCGTGCTCGGCCTCGCCGGATGCGCCGGGTCCCAACCGGGCGGGACCGCCCGGGGAACGCCCGCGCCCGCTTGCACGTCGGCGGAGCCGCGGCCGGCGCGCGTCATCGAAGGGTCCGTCGAGGTCGGCGGCGTGCGCCGGCGGTACACGCTTCACGACCCGGGCGGACGCAAGCCGGTCGCGACGTTCCTCGCGTTCCACGGCCGGTGGTCGGATCCCGCGGGCATGCGCAGGGTGAGCCGGCTCGACGCGCGGGCGCGGCGCGACGGTGCGGCGGTCGTGTACCTCCACGGTGTGAACGACGGGTGGGGCGACAACCCGCAGCCCACGCCGGCGCGCCCCGCCCCGCAGGCGGATATCCGGTTCGCGGTGCGCCTCACCCGCAGGCTGACCCGCCGCCGGATCGCGGACGGTCGACGCGTCTACGGCGTCGGCTTCTCCAACGGCGCGGGCATGGTGCTCCGGCTGGCGGCCGAGCGGCCGCAGCTCCTCGCCGGCGTCGGCGCCGTCGCCGGACAACTGTCGGTCGGCGTGCGGGTGCGCGGCCCCGTGCTCGCCTACATCGTCTACGGCGCCCGCGACCGTTGCGCCCGCCCGCGGGCTTGCCCGGCCCGCCCCAGGGGGATGACGGCCCGACTCCGACGATCTCGACCGAGGCATTCGCCCGCGCCTTCCCGAACGCCTTCCCGCGCGCCCGGGAGCAGCCGACCGACGGTACGACGGTCCGGCGCACGTCCTGGACCTCGGCCGGCAAGCCCGTCGTCGGTCTGTGGATGGTCGGCGAAGGCGGCCACACCTGGCCCGGGGGCCGACCGGGCGCACGCGCCGGAGGGCGTCGGGCCGACCAGCCAGGCGATGGACGCCACGGATGAGCTCGTGTCAAGGCTGCTCCGACACCGGCGCTGACGCGGATGGCGGCGGAGCGGCGTGACGGTGATCGCAGGCCGAGGCGCATGCCGCTGAGCGGGACGCCGGCGCCGCCGCGGCGCGGCCCGTGCGGGTCGCCGTCTTCCCCTCGGCGGTGCGCCCGCTCCTGTTCCCAACCGCCCGCAGCGTCGGAGCCGCCTACGGCGCGGCGTTCCAGGCGGTGGCCGCGGATGCCGAGGCCGCGCTCGACATGCTGCGCACCGGCACGGTAGACGTCGCGCTGGCGTACGAGTTCGCCCGCCGGCCACTCGACACCTACGACGAGCGGCGACACCCGCGGTCATCCGGCTGCGCGCGACCGCTGCGAACGCGGCCTGGGCCCGTCGAATGACGCGGGACGCCGCTTGGCACCGCCGGCGCCGGGCTCGCTCCGCGTGCGCGGAGCCGCAGCGAATCAGGCGCGTGGCACGGTTTCAGCACCCGCGGTTGCGAATCCCAGACGTCAGCGGCGTATGTGACGGGTCCCGGGTGCGCCCGAGCCATGTCAGCGGTCAGGGCGACCGTGGCCCGGCGTCCGCTCAGGAAGCGTCAAGGATCAATCAGTGGGTTTGATGAGGTAGTTCCATTCGCCGTGGTACTCGTCGCGGGTGAGGTTCACCGCGGCGAGCTGGGCGTCGGCGACCTTGACGCCGCGCTCGTAGGCGGTCTCGTCGAGCTGGGGCGTAGATCTTCAGGCCGGTGGTCGAGGTCGTCGCGCCGATCAGCGCCACGACGGCTTGGCGGGAGACCAAGGGTTGTCCGCGCCAGTTGCGGGCGATGTAGCTGAACAGGCGATGGTCGATCTTGTTCCACTTCGAGGTGCCGGGCGGGAAGTGCCAGACGCGGATCTGCAGGCCGGTCTCGTCTGCGAGGCGCTGCAGCTCGGTCTTCCACAGACGCAGGCGGTTGCCGTTTGAGCCGCCGCAGTCGGCGGTGATCGCCAGCCGCGTCGCGTCGGGGTAGCGCGGCTTGCCGAGCTGGTCCCACCACGCCTGGATCGCCGCGACCGAGAATGGCGTGGGGTCGGCATCGATGCCGACGCTGACCCAGCCCTCGTCGAGCGCGAGATCGTAGATCCCGTAGGGGTTGACCTTGCCAAGCTGCTTGTCTTTGAAGTCCTTCGTGCGCACCAGGACCGGGTCGCCCTTGGGGCGCCACTCGCGCCCCGGGTTCTTGAAGTCCCCGACGAGCTCCTTCTTCTTGGTGTCCACGCTGATCGCCGGCTCACCAG
>JBPCNM010000183.1:0-18903 GCA_051001255.1 Solirubrobacteraceae bacterium | reverse complement strand
GCCACCACCCGCCGAACCTGACCTGGCTCACACCAGCGTAGGGAGGACTCATGCCCAAGCGCACCGCGTTTCCGTCCGAGGCCGACTGCCGGACGCAGCTGCGGCTCGCCCGCGCCGGCGTCATCTCATGGACCTCTCGACCGGCAAGCGCATCGACGAGACCCGCCAGGCGATCCTGGCCGGCGCGGCGGCGGGCTGCTCGCCCGCTGGATGGTCCACCACCAGCAGGAGAACCCCCTTTACGAGCGCTTCGAGGACACTCACCCAGCGGGCGTGGGCGCGCGACGTGCAGGTCATGGTCGAGGGGCCGGGGCACGTGCCGATGGATCAGCTGGAGGCCAACGTCCGCCGCCAGCAGGAGGTCTGCCGCGAGGCGCCCTTCTACACGCTCGGGCCGCTGGTCACCGACGTGGCCCCGGCTACGACCACATCACCTCGGCGATCGGCGCGGCGATCGTCGGCTGGCACGGCACCTCGATGCTCTGCTACGTCACACCCAAGCAGCACCTCGGCCTCCCGAACGCCGACGACTCAAGCAGGGCCTCATCGCGAGCCGCATCGCCGCGCACGCCGCAGACCCCGCCCGCGGCAATAAGCGAGCGGCGGCGTGGGACCGCCAGCTGTCGCAGGCGCGCTTCGCGTTCGACTTGCGCGGGCAGTTCGAGCTCGCCGTCGACCCCGAGACCGCGCGTGCCATGCACGACCAGACGCTCGCCGACGACTACTTCAAGACCGCGGAGTTCTGCTCGATGTGCGGCCCGAAGCACTGCCCGATGCACAACTTCCGCGACGTCGACTGGGAGCAGATCCGCGATGTCGTGGCCAAGCGCAAGCGCGAACGCGAACGCGCGACGGCGTGAGCGCGCCCGCGGCGGCCATGCGACCCTGCGGCTACCATCCACGGGCGGTGGCTAAGACCGATTCCCACGACTGGGCCGGGTTGGCGGCCGACAGCCTGGCGCGCGCCGGCTACCGGCGCGGCGGCGCGCGGCGCGCCGTCGTCGAGTTGCTCGCCGCCCAGCCATGCGCGCTCTCGGCGCCGGAGATCGAGGACGCGCTGCGCCACGGTGAGCGCCGGGTCGCGCGCGCGAGCATCTATCGCGTGCTGGAGGAGCTTGTACGGCTCGGCCTGGTGACCCGGATCGAGGTCGGGCACGGGATGGCCCGCTACGAGGCCGTACACGACGGTGCGCGTCACCACGATCACCTCGTGTGCGACAGCTGCGGCGAGATCACCCCGTTTCGCGACGAAGAGCTCGAACGCACCCTGCGCCGCGTCGCCGGCCGCGTCGCGCTCGCCGTCGACGAGCACGAGGTCATCCTGCGCGGGCACTGCGACACCTGCCGCGTCTGACGAAACGACTACGACCGGCGTCCACAGCGCGGGCACACCGCGCAGGATGAGGTCGTGGCGTGCACGTCCTAGGCCGCGCACTTCTCGAGTCGGCCGATGACGCGCCCTAGCTCGGAGTCGTCGAAGACCTCGATGCGCCTCGCAGCGAGACGCAGGAGTGAGTCTCACTATTGTCAGCGGCATGCTTGACGCGTTCGATCCGCCGTTCATGCAGCGTGCGCTGATCGCCGGCCTGTTGCTCGCCGTGCCGCTGGGGTTGATCGGGACGTGGGTGATGCTGCGGTCGCTGGCGTTCTTCAGCCATGCCGTCGGGGTCGGTACGTTTCCGGGCGTGGTCGTCGGACTCGGCGTCCCGGCGATCGGTCCCGTTGTCGGGGCGCTGGCCGCAGCCGGCGTGCTCACGGGGGCAGTGGTTGGACTTGAACGCGACGAGCGGGTGCGCGGCGGCGCGGTGACCGGCCTGGCGCTGTCGACGGCGATGGCGCTCGGAGCGGTCCTCTTGACGACGACCTTCGGGCTGGCGACGCCGGTGGAGGCGATCCTCTTCGGCTCGTTGCTGGCCATTGCAGACGCCGATGTGATCCGTTCGGCCGTCGTCGCCCTGGTCACCGTGGTGGTTGTCGGTCTGTGCGCGCAGCGGCTGCAAAGCGCGACCTTCGATCGCAGCTGGTCTGGTCCGGCGGGGGCGCGCCCTAGAGCGGTCGAGGCGGTGCTGCTGGGGCTGATCGCCGGGACGGTGGTGGTGGCGCTGCCCGTCGTCGGCTCGCTGCTGGTCTCCGGTCTGCTCGTCCTGCCGGCGGCGACCGCGCGCCTGCTGATCACCGATGTCTTCCCGATGCTCGCCGTGTCTGTCGGGCTGTGCGCGGCCGAGGTCGTGCTCGGGCTGGCGGTGGCCCGCGAGCTCGATGCGCCGCCCGGGGCGGTCATCTGCGCCGCCGCCGGTCTCGTCTTCGCCGCGGCGGTGCTCTTCGACCGCGTCCGTCCTCGGGGGCGCGCGACATGAGCGGCTCGGTGGCGGCCATCGCGGTCGAGCGCCTGAGCGTCGCGTTCGGCGATCGGCTCGTCCTCGAGGACGTCTCCTTCACGGTCTCGCCGGGTGCGCTCGTCGGGGTCCTCGGCCCCAACGGGGCGGGCAAGACGACGCTGCTGCGCGCGCTGCTCGGTGAGGTCACGGCGGACGGGCGCCTGACGCTGGCGGCTCCGGTGGCCTACGTCCCTCAAGTCAGCGACGTCCAGGCCGCGTTCCCGATCGACGCCCAGGGCGTGGTCGTGATGGGCCTCTACCCGCGACTGGGCTGGTGGCGGCGCCTGTCGCGCGACGACCGCCTCCGCGCCCTCGCGTTGCTTGATCAGGTCGGGATGGCCGACCGGGCGCGCAGCCCGTTCGGCGAGCTCTCCGGCGGCCAGCGCCAGCGCGTGCTGCTCGCGCGGGCGCTCGCGAAAGAAGGCCAGGTCATGCTGCTTGACGAGCCGCTGTCGGGTGTCGACACGCGTTCGCGCGCTCTGATGCTCGAGGTGCTCCGCCAGCAGTGCGCCGAAGACCGCACCGTGCTCATGACCACGCACGACCTCGCTGAGGCGGCGCGCGTCTGCGATCGCATGCTTCTCCTCAACCGCCGCCTGATCGCTGCGGGAACGACGCAGGAGATCTTCACCGAAGAGGTCCTTCGGCGCGCATATGGGGCCGATGTACTGATGCTCGACGGACGCGTCGGCGCGCTGGACGACCCGCACCACCACACGACCACGGAGCGCCGGCGGTGGAATGGCTGACCGATCCCTGGAGCTCGGGGATCATGCGCCGGGCCTTCGCCGAGGCGATCATGATGGGCGCCGTGACGGGCGCGCTCGGGTGCTTCGTCTTACTGCGCGGACTGGCGTTTCTCGGCGAGTCCGTCGCGCACACGCTCATCCTCGGCGTGGTCGTCGCCTTCTTGCTCGGAGGGCCGGTCGCCTTGGGGGCGGTCGGCGCGGCGGCGCTGACCGTCGCGCTGTCCAGTGCGCTGACCGCCGACCAGCGCTTCTCGGTCGACGTCTCGATGGGGGTGCTGCTCCCGACCTTCTTCGGGCTCGGGGTCACGCTCATCGCGCTGAGCGAGGGCTATCGCAGCAAGCTCGAGGGCACGCTGTTCGGCGCCATCTTCGCGGTCACCAACCTCGATCTCGTCCTCGCGGCGGCCGCCGCCGTGCTGGCTGGCGCAACGCTGCTCTTCGCCGGCAAGGAGCTCGCCCTTGTCACCTTTGACCGCTCGATGGCACAGGCCATGGGCTACCGGATGCGGCTCCTGGACCTGCTGCTCTTCGGCGTCGTCACCGTGGCGGCGGTGGTGGCGCTGCGCGCGGTCGGCAACGTCCTGCTGACCGCCATGCTGCTGGGGCCGGCGCTGAGCGCCCGACTGCTCACGCGAACCTTCTGGCCGATGGTCGCGAGCGCCGCCGCGCTCGGCACCCTCGCCGGCGTGCTCGGCCTGTACTGGTCGTGGTCGAGCGACGTGGGCGGGGGGCCCGCGATCGTGCTCGTCGTCGCGGGACTGTTCGCGGTCGTGGCCGGCGGGCGAGCCGGCGCGACCCTCGTCCGGTAGGCTTCCCAATAATGAGCCTCAGTCTTAGAAACTCAAAGGTCGTGCCGACGCTCGCCGCCGCCGGGCTAGCGCTCGGTATCACGGCGTGTGGCGGCGATGACGGAAACGCGGTGTCTGACGCCGAAGGTGGCGGCGTAGGCCAGCGCATCTCGGTGGTGGCCACGACCATGCAGCTACAGGACTTCGCTCGCCAGGTCGGCCGCGACCGCGTCGAGGTCACAGGCATCCTCGGTCCCGACAACGAACCGCACGAGTACGAGCCGACACCGTCGGACGCGGAGGCCCTGGCCGACGCCGATGTCGTCCTCGAGAACGGCGCGAACCTCGACGAGTGGCTCGACGACCTCCTGAGCAACGCCGGCAGTCAGGCTCAGCGCGTGACCGCCGTCGAAGGCATCGAGCTGCTGCCCACCGAGGAAGAGGGCTTCCCCGGCGATCCGCACGTCTGGCACGACCCCGAGGCCGCGAAGACCATGGTCGACAACGTGGCTGCCGGCCTGGCGGCGGCAGACCCCGAAGGTCGGGCGACCTACGAGAAGAGCGCGTCGGCCTACAAGGCGGAACTCGACGCCATGGCGGCAGACATCCGAGACGCCTTCGAGCCGATCCCGCCCGAGCAGCGCGACCTCATCACAACCCATGACGCATTCGGCTACTTCGTGCGCGCCTACGACGTCCAACAGGTCGGCACGGTGCTGCCCGCCCTGACGACCGAGTCCGAGCCCTCGGGTCGACAGATCCGCGAGCTCGTGCAGGAGATCCGCGCCCAGGACGTCGACGTGATCTTCACCGAGGAGGCGGTGGACGCGGGCCTCGAGCGCCAGATCGCCGACGAGGCGGGCGCCGAGGTCTCGACCTCGCTCTACGCCGACGTGCTCGGCGCCCCGGACTCAGGCGCAGAGACCTTCATCGAAGCGGAGCTCGCCAACGCACGCGCGATGGCCGCCGCCTGGCAATCCTGACGCTCATCGCGCTCTGCGTCGCGCAGGCGCGGCTGTCGATCCGCCGGCGGGTGCCTGAACATCTCGAAGGGTATCGAACTATCTGATTTATCCGATACACTTGCCCGGTGTCTCGCATGACTGCCACCGACGCCGCCCGCGGCTTCTCGGATGTGCTCAACCGCGTCGCCGCCGGCGAGGAGGTCGAAGTCGTGCGGAACGGTGCCCCCGTCGCCACGATCGGGCCACCGAGAGCACGCCTCATCTCGGCGGAGCGCTTCCGGGAGCTGCTTGCGAGTGCGCCACGCGTCGACGACGAGTTCGCTGATGACCTGCGCGCGGCGCGTGAGAGTGCAGGCGCGCCCGAGGACCGTTGGGCCTCCTAGTCGACACCGACGTGCTGATCGACCTCGAGCGCGCGAGCAGGGTCGAGCACGTCGACACGCAACTGGGGGACGAGCCGAGCGCCATCAGCGTCATCACCGTGAGCGAACTGCTCCATGGGGTCCTTCGCGCGAAGGGCGCCGTCAGAGTGCGCCGGCGCGCGTTCGTCGAGCATCTCCTCGGCGGCCTGCCGGCGATCCCGATCACCGAGCCCGTCGCGCGCGTGCACGCAGAGATCTGGGCCGTGCTCAACGCACGCGGCGTCCCGATCGGGGCGCACGATCTCTGGATCGCCGCGACCGCCCTCGCGCACGGCCTCGGCGTGGCTACGCGCAACGCCTCCCACTACGGGCGCGTTCCCGGCCTGCGCGTCGTCACCGCCGCGGGGTGACCCAGCGCGACCCAGGGCATGTATGTGAGAACGATCGACGTCACCGACCCTGCAACAGCGTCCGCGAGGGCCGGCGCTCCGCGCTCGGTGCGACCGGGCGCGATGCGGTCACGTAGGTGCGGTCAGGCCGCGTGGTTGGTGTCGGTGTTGTGGAGAGTGTCCGCGATGTGTTGGGCGAGGAGGGTCGCCCGATCGGGGGCGAGCTCGGCGGTGGTGATGCGCAGGCCGGGGGCACTGTGGAGGCGGAACGCGGCGCCGCTGCGGAGCGCCCAGCCGCGGCCGAGCAGGGTCTGGGCGGTGGTCGTCTCGTCGTCGACGGGCAGCCAGACGTTGAGGCCGCTGGCGCCGTAGGCGGTGATGCCGTGGCCTGCGAGCGCGCGCAGCAAGGCGGTGCGGCGTTGGGCATAGATGTCTCGGGCGTGCGCGAGCAGGTCGCTGAGCGAGGAGTCGTGGAGGAGCGCGAGAGTCGTCTGCTGCAGGAGGTGTGAGACCCAGCCGGTGGCGGCCTGTTGAGTGTGCAGGATGCGTCGGTGGGTGAGCGCGTCGGCTGCCAGTGCGCCCAGCCGGAGATCGGGGCCAAGGGGCTTGGAGGTGGAGCGCACGATCGCCCAGCGTGGACGATCGGTGTGTTGGGCGAGCGCGTGGAGTGGTGCGTCGGCGATCAGCGCGCCGTGGTCGTCTTCGACCACCAGCAGGTCGCGGTGGGCGCCGAGGATGTCGCGCAGGGCGTTGAGGCGGGCAGGGTCGGTGGCGGCGCCGGTCGGGCTGTGCAGGCGGGGGGTGAGGACCACCGCCTGGACCTCGTCGAGCACGCGCTCGAGCTCGTCCGGGCGTGCGCCGCGCTCATCGATGGCGACCGGGACGGGCTGCAGGTCGCCGGCGTCCAGGACGTCGAGCATCCCGCAGTAGCAGGGATCCTCGACGGCGACGCGGTCGCCGGGTCGCAGGTGCGCGGCGAGCGCCCGGGCGATCCCGTCGAGCGCGCCACCGACGATCACGACGTGCTCGCCCGAGATGTCGTCGGCGGCGAAGGCGTCGGCGAAGTGGGCGAGCAGCTCCGGTGCGCTCTCGGCCTGCCCGTACAGGCGAGCGTGGCCGCCGTGGAGCTGTTCGGCGGCGGCGGCGAGCGCCGGGCGCAGGTCGGGCAACAGCGCCGCGTCGGGATTGCCGCCCGCCAGGTTGCACACTCCCGGGCCGACGGACGGCGCCGAGCGCCGCCACGACCTGGGGCGATCGCCGCGCACGCGCGTGCCGCCCCGCCCGGCACCGGTCAGCAGCCCGCGCTCGCGCAGCCGCCGGTAGGCCTCGGCGACCGTCGCCGGGCTGACCTGCAGGTCCTCGGCGAGTTGGCGCACGGTGGGCAGCTGCTGATCCGGGGTGAGCGTCCCGCCCGTGATGGCGGCCTCGACGGAGGCGGCGATCTCCTTGGCCCTTCGACCAGCGATGCGATAGTTTTGTACGGTCATGTTGGTGTTACGTTCTAGCACAATCGCCGCGAGAAGAGGGTCGTCGACCCGGATGGCGTGGGTGGCGCCCGCGGCGGTGCTGCTGGGCACAGGTTGGGGGGCCAACCAGTTCCCCCCCATGCTGCTGGTCTATCGCGAGACGCTCGAGCTGGGCACCGGGACGTTGGTGGCGATGTTCGGCTTCTACGCGCTCGGGCTGATCCCCGGACTGCTGCTCGCCGGCCCGCTGTCTGACGCCCGCGGGCGTCGCACGGTGGTCCTACCGGCCGCCGGGCTGTCGCTGCTGGCAAGCGTGGTGCTCCTCGCCGGCGCCCAGAGCGTGGCGCTGCTGTTCCTCGGTCGCCTGCTGGCCGGGGTGAGCAGCGGCGCGGTGTTCAGCGCGGGCACCGCGTGGCTGCGTGAGAGCTCGCTTCCCCCGGTGGGCACGGCCAGCCGTGAGGGGGCGGCGCGCCGGGCCGCGATCGCCATGACGGCGGGCTTCGCACTGGGGCCGCTGGTGGCGGGGATGCTGGCGCAATGGGCGCCCGGATCGACGGCTGTGCCCTATCTGCCACACATCGCGTCGATGGTCGTGGTCCTGCTCTTGTTGTCCAAGGCTCCGGAGACCGTTTCGGGCGCCCGGGGGCGCGCCGTGCGGCTGTCGGTGCCAGGGGTGCGCAGCCCGCGCTTTCGCGGCGTGGTCGCGCCGATGGCGCCGTGGGTGTTCGCCGCCCCCGCGATCGCCTTCGCGCTGTTGCCGAGCGTCGCCGGCGCCGAGGACGCCGTCGGCGGCATCGCCGTCGTCGCCGCGATCACCTCCCTGACCGCGCTGGCCGGGGTGCTGATCCAGCCGCTGGCGCGGCGCTTGGAGGCGCACGCTCAGAGCAACCGTGCCGGCATCGCCGGGCTGCTGGTCCTCGCCGGTGGTCTGGCGCTCGGCGCGGTCACCGCGCACGCCCAGCACGTCTGGCTGCTGGTGCCGTGCGCGATCGTGCTCGGGTGCGCCTACGGCCTGTGCCTCGTCGCCGGGCTCGTCGAGGTCCAACGGATCGCCCAGGCTGATGCGCTCGCGGGTCTGACCGCGGCGTACTACGCCCTGACCTACCTCGGCTTCGCCGCCCCGTTCCTGCTCGCCCTCGCCGCGAACCTGACCAGCTACCCGGTCTTGCTGTCGATCACCGCCGCGCTCGCGCTCGGCACGGCCGCCATGGTCGCCCGCCGCTCCGCCCAGCACCCCGAAGGAGGCCTGGATGCACACCATCCATGACCCATGCGCGGCACGCCGGACGGAAGGGGACGATCATGGTCTCACCTGAGACGCCGTTCACGATCGAGCCGGTCAGCCAGAGTGAGCTTGACGAGCTCCTGCCGCTGGTGCGCGCCTATTGCGAGTTCTACGAGGTGGCGCCCAGCGATCGCGACCTGCGCGCGCTGATGGTCGGCCTGCTGGCCGCGCGCGGACGGGAGGGAGTGCAGCTGCTGGCACGCGACTCGGCCGGCACGCCGGCCGCATTCGCGACGCTCCTGTTCACCTGGTCGACGACGAGCGCGGCGCGCGGCGCGGTCATGAATGACCTGTACGTAGTGCCGCACGCGCGCGGACGCGGCCTCGCGGAGGCCCTGATCGACCGCTGCGTCACCGAAGGCGCACGCCACGGCGCAGCCAAGCTCAACTGGATCACACGACCCGACAACCATCGCGCCCAGGCCGTCTACGATCGGGTCGCACGGCGCGACCCGTGGCTGACCTACCGCATCGACCTGCCCGCCCGGGCTCGAGCACAGCCACCCGCCGAGCGGGCCATCAGCGCCGAGCCGCTGCCCGGCGCCGCGATCGACGGCGCGGACCGATGAGGCGCGCGAGCGAGATCGCCGAGGCCAAGGAACCCTCCGGGGCGCGCGGGTTGCTTGCCGGGCTGCAGAGCGGTGCGCTCGATTCTCGACAGGTCGCGGAGAAGGCGCTGGAACGCGCCGGGCGAACGGCGGAGCTGAACGCCTTCATCTCGATAGCGGTCGAAGCCCCGACCACGCACAAGCGATCGGACGAGGACGGCGGCAGGCTCGCTGGACTGCCGATCGCCGTCAAGGACACCATCGACGTCGCGGGGTTCCCGTGTACCGCAGGTACGCCCGCGCTGAGCGATTGGCGTCCGGCGTCCGATGCGCCGGTCGTCCGCGTGTTGCGTGATGCCGGTGCGGTGGTGATCGGCAAGAACAACCTCCATGAGCTGTCGGTGGGCATCACCTCGAACAACCCGACGTTCGGGGCCGTGCGCAACCCCTACGACCGTGCGCTGATCGCCGGCGGCAGCAGCGGAGGAGGCGCGGCGGCAGTCGCCGCCGCCGTCGTCACGGTCGCGCTGGGCGCCGACACCGCCGGATCCTGCCGTATACCCGCGGCCCTCTGTGGTTGCGTCGGCTTTCGTCCGACCACCGGGCGCTACGCCTCCGATGGAGTGATTCCGCTGTCGCTCACGCGGGATACGATCGGGCTCCTCACCCGCGATGTCTCCGACGCGATGTTGGTGGACGAGGTGATCACCGGGGCGCCGAGCGCCTCGAGCGAGCTGCAGGGGCGGCGCCTGGGAGTGCCGCGCCCCCATTTCTACGACGACCTCGACGAGGAGACGCGACCGGTCATCGACGACGCGCTGTCGCGGCTGGCCGGCGCCGGTGCGGTGCTCATCGACACCGAGGTCAAGGAGCTGGAGAATCTCCTGGCTCCGATCTCCCTGCCGCTCACGTTCTACGAGTGGCCACGGGATCTGGCGAGATATCTAAGCGTGGGTCGCTGTCCCGTGCAGATGTGGGAGATCGCCGAGGCGATGGCGGGCGAGGTCGAGCGTGGGTGGCTTCAGAACGAGCTGTGGGGCGAGAGCGTCGCCCATAGGCAGTATCTCGACATCATCGCGCGCGGCCGGCCTCGCGTGAGCGCCGCATATCGCGAGTGCTTCAAGCGCGATCGCCTCGACGCGCTGGTCTTGCCCACGACACGGCTGCCGGCGCGACCGGTGGGACAGGATGAAACGGTCTCGATCAACGGTCGATCGGTGGGGACCTTGGAGGCCTACCTTCGCAACACCGATCCTTCGGCATTCCTCGGGCTTCCGAGCATCTCCGTGCCCGCGGGACTTACGGCATCCGGCCTGCCGGTCGGCTTGAGCTTCGATGGGCTGCCCGACACCGACGCGACCGTCATGGCGCTGGCCGAAGCGTTTCAGCAGATCGGGCCGGCATTGCCGCCACCGCCTCAGGTGGTCGCCGCGCCGTGACCGCCTTCGCGTCGGGATACTGAGGCGCCGGGCGTTGAGCGTACAGGCCACCCACGGCTCCTCGACCTGTGGGAACGGCAGACCGGGCGTCACACCTCGCTTTCCCAGTAGTCCACCGCCGACGACCGGCGCGCCATGATGCGGTCGCGTGCGTCGCGCGGGTCGGCCATGATCTTGTCGCTGTCGGGATAGACCACGACGGCCGGGGAGCTCACCGTCGACCACATGAGCACCCGCGCGTCGGCGCCAGTGTGGTTCGTCACCTTGTGAGCGCCTCGGGTCCCTCCGGGAACACGACGATGTCGCCCTCGCGCAACTCGTCCGCGCCGTGAGGATGGCGCAGTGTTGGGTGCCCGTCGAGCACCAGGAGCCACTCCTCTTCGGGGTACTCGTAGTGGTAGGGACAGATGCTCTGGCCGGGCCGGATCAGGTACAGCGTGGCCCCGGTCTTCTGTGCGCCGATCCTCTTGCCGAAGCCGTCATGGGCCGTGTGGTAGCCATCCGCCGCGTCCCCGTCGTCGACCAGGTCGGGCTCGTTGAGGTTGAAGCGGCGCATGGCACGACCTTACGTGCCGGGCACCCCGGCGGTCGTGCCGGTGAGTGCGTTCTTAGCGTCGGCCTCGCAGCGCCGGTAGGGTCCGCTCGTGCCCGGCGCGATCGAGCTCGACCACCTTGTCTACGGCGTGCCCCATCTGCTCGATGGCGTGGGGCAGTTCGCGGCCGCGACCGGCGTCGAGCCCACGGCGGGCGGTCGCCACCTGGGGCGTGGAACGGCCAACTACCTCGTCGGCCTCGGCGCTCGCACCTACCTCGAGATCATCGGTCCTGACCCGGAGGCGCCTGATCCCGAACAGCCTCGTTTGTTCGGCGTCGATGCCTTCAAGCCACCCAGGTTGCTGACCTGGTGTGTCCGTACCGACGATCTCGATGGCCGTATCGCCGTTGCTCGCAGCCGTGGCTACGACCCGGGCGACCCGGTGGAGATGTCGCGGAAGGCCGCCACCGGCGAGATGCTGCGGTGGCGGCTCACCCCGGACACGATCCAGCGCACCAGCGGCACGGTGCCGTTCCTCATCGACTGGGGCCAGAGCAGGCATCCGGCCTCGAGCGAGATGCCGCAGCTCGAGCTCGCCGCGCTCACAGTGCACGGCCCCGAGCCGGACCGCATCCGCGGGCAACTCGACTCGCTCGGGCTCGATCTGGTCGTCGACTACGCCGAGCGTTCCGGGCTGCGCGCCGTTCTCGGCACCCCGAACGGCGATGTCGCGCTGCGCTGAATCTCGGCGAGCTCGGCGCGCGCCGCCGGCGTCTTGGAAAGGCCGGCGACCCCCATGGCGCGCACGACCGCCGGCGCCTTGGTGAATCGGATCTCGTCGTATTGGACGACCTGAACGCGGTTGCCCCAGGGGTCGCGAAAGTCCAGCCCACGGCCCGGGAGGACCTCGACGTCGGCCGCTCGGAGCGCGTCGCGCAGCGCCGCCCGATCGTCGACGACGAGCCCGAAGTGGCGTTCGCCGTCGCCGGACCGCCCATGCGCTGCGGCGAGCGCCAGGAACTGGTCGCCGGCGTCGAGGAAAGCCATCCGCGCGCCGTGGCGCCCACCGGGGTCGAACGCCATCAGGCGCCGGTAGAACGCGAGGGCCGCATCGACGTCGTCGACCTCTAGAGCGACGTGGTTGAGCCCGAGGAAGCGGGCGGGCTGCCGATCACCGAGAGGCACAGCGGGCTTCGCCGGCTCCGGTGGGGAGGGCGCCCCGGCTCCGACGCGGGGCGGTGGTCCACGGTCGGCTGCCGGGCAGACGCGCCGCGCGGGCGAGCCGGTCGTAGGCGGCGGCGGTGAGGAGGTCGCGCTGGCGCGCGGCCGCGATCTGGTGGCTGATGAACGGATGGTTGGTCATGGATCACAGCGTCTCGCGGCCGGCCGTGATCGCCCAGGCATTTAGTGTGGGCTGAATGATCGTCATGCGGTTCGGGGCCGACGCGCTGGCCCGCGTGCGCTTCGCCATCTCGCCGCTGATCGAGACGCTGCGCAGCGTGCGCGTGCTCGACGATCCCTCCGGCCAGGCACTGCACGTGCCCTGGGCCGCCGAGGCGCGCCGGCGTACCGGCGATCTGGACCTGGCGCCTCTGCGCGCGCTGCAGCCGGGCGACGTCTACACCCCGGACTTCGTCAATCCCCCGCCGAGCAGCCCGCTCGCCGACATCGAGGACGAGCTCGCGGCGATGGTCGCGACGCCTGCCCACCAGATCCGTGCCGAGGTGCGCGACAGCTACCGCCGCCGGCCCCTGCCGTCGACGCTCGAACCGTTCTTGGAGGATCCGAGCGTGGCGGTCCTCGCGCTGGCGCAGCTCGTCCGCGCCTACTGGGATCGGACGCTGGCGCCGCACTGGCCGCGGATCCGCGCGCTGCTCGAGGGCGACGTCCTCTACCGAGCGCGCCAAATCGCCGACGGGGGCGCGCAGCGCCTGTTCGCCGACGTCGACCCGACCGTACGCTGGGCGGACGGCGTGCTGCGAATCGCCAAGCGCGCGGAGGGAACGGTCGATCTGGCCGAGCGCGGGCTGCTCTTCGTTCCCAGCGTGTTCGTGTGGCCGGCGGTCCTCGTCATCAGCGCCGCACCCTGGCAGCCGACGATCATCTATCCGGCGCGCGGCGTCGGAGCGCTCTGGGAGCCCGGAGCCCCAGCGGCGCCCGGGGCGTTGGCCGCCCTCGTCGGTCGCGTCCGGGGCTCGGTGCTGCTCGCGCTCGACCGGCCGCGCTCGACGACCGACGTGGCCCGCGCGCTCGGCGTCTCCGCCGGCGGTGTCTCGCAGCATCTGGCGGTGCTGCGCGACGCCGGCCTCGTCCACGGCCACCGGGTCGGCCGCGTCGTGCTCTACCTGCGCTCGCCCGCCGGGGATGACCTCCTCGCCGCCGCGACTCGCGAGCACTGATCGCTCGTCGCTGACGGTGCCGGCGAGCCATCGCCGCCGGAGGACGGCGGTGGTCTCGACATCGACGAGATCAGGTGCGGCGAGATCCTGGTGGGCACGCAGCAGGTCACGGGCCTGCCGGCCGGCTTCCTCATCGTCGCCGACGGCGTTGGCCAGCACGGAGGCGTCGACGACGATCACCCGCGGGAACGCTCCTCGGTCAGGTCTGCTGCCGCGTGAGCGAGTCCGACACGGCCGCCGCGGCGAGTGTCGATACGCCGAAGGACGTCATCCGTGCAGGTCGCCGCCGCCCTACTCGCGCGTCACCTTCACGTCGTCCACCGCCGCCTCGACCAGCGAGGCGCCCGAGGCGTCGGCGGCCTCGACCTGGAGGCGCACCGTCTGGCCCGCGAAGGCGCTGAGATCCGCCGAGGCGGTGCTCCAGGCCGCGTCGCGGTCGCTCGCCGCGGCCGGGACGTTGATCACGGTGGAGGTCGTGGATCCGATCACCTTCACGCGGAAGAAGTCCGCGCTGGAGGCGTTCGAGCCGTGGGCGAGGTAGTAGGAGAGGCTCAGCCGGTAGGTCGAGCCGCCGGTGAGCGAGATGGCCGGCGAGCGGATGCTGGTCGTCCCGCCGTCGAGGTCGTAGGTCCCGGCCGAGCTGCCGGCCAGGCGACCCGTCACGAGCTCGTTGATGCCGCTCACCGTGGTGCCGAGCTGCTTGGGGCCACTCGAGCTGGTCGCCGCCGGGTCGCCGCGCTCCCACGCGCCGGCGGTCGCGGTGTCCGTACCGCCGGCGTTCGTCGTCCAGCCCTTGGCCGTCTCGAAGTCGTCGGAGAACAGCGTCACCGGCCCGGGCAGACCGCAGTACTGCGCCTGCTTGCCGATCGCGCGGTACATGCAGTCGGCGTTCTCCAGCAGCCGCAGGACCGCCTCGCGGTTGCGCGACGTCTCGCGGCCGATGACCTCGTCGGGCGGATAGAAGCCCGGGCTCGACGACCTCGGGTACAGCTCGAACGTGTACGAGAAGACCTTGTGCTGACCGTAGAGCCAGTCGTCGATCGTGCCGTCGGTGATGTAGAGGTCAGACCCCTGCTCGGGCGTGAAGCCGTTCGTCGCGGCCATCTCGCGGCCGAAGGAGGAGAAGACGGCCTGGTCGTCGGCCGTCATGTCGCCGGGCACGTCGGTGTAGGTGTAGCCGTAGGGCCAGAGCACGAGCTCTGAGTACGTGTGGAAGTCGATGCTGGCCTTGATCTGCTGGACGCCCCCCACCACGCGCGAGTTCACGAGGTCGCGCACGTTGCGGGTCTCCGGCGCGGAGAACGCGCTCGCGCCGCGATACGTGTCCGAGGAGAACGTCCCGCTCGATCCGCCGCAGCAGCCCCAGCGGTGGCCCCAGTTGCGGTTGAGGTCGGTGCCGACGGCGCTCGAGCCGGCGTTGGGCTGGCGGTTCTTTCGCCACGAGCGATAGGAGCCCGTGGCGATGTCGTACTCGACGCCGTCGGGGTTCACCATCGGCACGATCCAGATCTCGCGCGAGTCGACCGCGTTGCGGATCCGCGCGTCGCTCGCATACTTGGACGTCAGCTCGCCGAGCAGGTAAAGCGCCATCTCGACCGTGAGGTGCTCGCGCGCGTGCTGGTTGGCGGTGAACATGACCTCCGGCTCGGCCTCGTCGGTTGCGACGTTGTCGGAGACCTTGAGCGCATAGACGGGGCGGCCCTCGTGGGATGTCCCGATGCCGATCCGCTGCACCAGCGACGGGTATGCGTTCGCCACGCTCGTGATCTGGGTGACCGTCTCGTTGTAGTTGTGATATGCCGAGTCGGCGCCGGGGAAGTCGCTCGCGCGCGCCCGCGGACCGCCGCGCGGCTGCCTCCGCGGCGCCCTGAGGCGCTGGACTTCGAAGCCGAGCCGCCGGACCCGCCGGGCCTCGCGCCGCGTCATGCCCGCCACGACGTGGCCGTGGTCCACCTCGACGATGGCGGCACCGCGCACGGCGATCGATGTGCGGTCGATCACGTTGCGGACCCCGTCGACCTCGTAGAGCCGCGTGCGATCGGCAGCGGCCGCCGGCGCGGCCAAGGCGAGCACAGCGAACATCGTGGCTAGGACTGCACGGCGACAGCGGCGGTAGGACATTCCCACTCCTCGGGACGGCTGGCGGCGCGAGCCTACTCCTCGGCGCCAAGGCCTGCCTGGGCGCGCCAGGCCAGCCTGGGCGCGGTTGTCGCGCCGCTGCGGGCGCTCGCGGGATGAGCCAGGTCACATTCGTACAAGACGTTCGCGGTCCTTCGCGTAGCGTCGACGTCGTGCTCACCACCGATCAGGCCCGCGAGCTTGCCCTCGCCCTGCCCGGGGCCGTCGCGCAGGACCACCACGGCCGGCCGTCCTTCCGCGTCTCCGGCCGGATCTTCGCCACCCTCTGGACCGACCGCGCGATGAACGTCATGGCCGGCGCGGAGCGCATCCGCGCCGCGGCGGAGGACCGGCCTCAGGTCTGCCGCGAGTTCTTCTGGGGCAAGCGGCTCTCCGCCGTGCAAGTCGACCTCGGGCGGGCCGATCCCGAGCTGCTCGAGGATCTGCTCGACCACGCGTGGCGCGCGAAGGCGCCCGCACGTCTGCTCCGCGAGACGGCGCTCGGGGCCGCCCCGCCGCCGGGACCGACCGAGCCGCGTGCTCGCCGGTGAGCACCGAGATGCCCAAGGGCCGAGGGGAGCGACAGGGCACTGAGCCGAGCGGTCACGCGCAGGTGCTGCGGGACTTCGGCCTGGGAAGCGATGACCTCGCCTCGTGGGAGGCAAGCGGCCTTTCCGCGGACGCGTTCGAGGACTGGTTGACCGACCACGCGGCAAGGGGCCCCGCGGGCGCCCGGGCGCGCAAGGTCTACGGAACCGAAGGTCAGAGGTTCGAATCCTCTCGGGCGCGTAGAAGAAAGGCCTCCAAATGGACGACTTTCTTCGTGACGAAGGGAAACTCACTAGAAGTTTTCTCCCCGATTTTCTCCCGGCATGCTGCTCGCTTTGCGAGCACGTCGACCGGTCGGACTTAGGGCCAAACACGGCACGCGTCACCGAACAGCGCCTGAGAGCGCGGCCGGCGGCGTGACGTGCGAGCAGCGGATTGGCGTGGCGGCCAACGAAGTCGTTGCCGACGCTGTGCGGGACGGCCGCCGCCAATTGGACGTAGAGTTGCCGCAGGCGCCGGTCTGGAGCTGCTGGTCCGGCCTGGCGACCCCGAGGCCGCCGCGGCGACGCGGGCTCGGGGGCTACATCCGAGCGGAGACCGCCGACGGTTGAGCCGGAGCGCGCGAACGCTGTTGTCTGCGGTCTTCGATGACGGTGCGGATGGCGTCCCAGTCGATGTCTTTGAAGTTATGCATGGGGCAGTACTTGGGTCCGCACATCGAGCAGAACTCGGCGCTTTTGAAGTAGTCGTCGGCGAGCGTCTCGTCGTGCATCGCCTGGGCGGTCTCGGGGTCGAGCGACAGCTCGAACTGCCGATGCCAGTCGAACGAGAAGCGGGCCTCGGACAGTTCGCGGTCCCATTGCGCTGCGCGTGTGTTGCCGCGGGCGAGGTCGGCGGCGTGCGCGGCGATGCGGTAGGCGATCATGCCTTGCTTGACGTCTTCGGCGTTGGGCAGGCCGAGGTGCTCCTTGGGGGTGACGTAGCAGAGCATCGACGTGCCGTGCCAGCCGACGATCGCCGCGCCGATTGCCGAGGTGATGTGGTCATAGCCGGGCGCGATGTCGGTGACCAGCGGTCCGAGCGTGTAGAACGGTGCCTGTTGGCAGATCTCCTGCTGGCGCGTGACGTTCATCTCGAGCTGGTCGAGCGGGATGTGCCCCGGCCCCTCGACCATCACCTGGACGTCGCGCTCCCAGGCGCGGGCGGTCAGCTCGCCCAGCGTGTCGAGCTCGGCGAATTGCGCGGCATCGGAGGCGTCGGCGATGCAGCCGGGGCGCAGCCCGTCGCCCAACGAGACCGACACGTCGTAGCGCCGGAAGATCTCGAGGATGTCGTCGAAGCGCTCGTACAGGGGGTTCTCCTGCTTGTGATGGATCATCCATCGCGCCAGCAGCCCCCCTCCGCGCGAGACGATCCCGGTCGTGCGGTGCTGGCACAGCGGCAGGTGCTCGAGCCGCACGCCGGCGTGGATGGTCATGTAGTCCACGCCCTGCCTGGCCTGGTGCTCGATGGTGTCGAGCAGCAGCTCGGCGGTGAGGTCCTCGACGGCTTTGACGCGCTCGAGCGCCTGGTAGATCGGCACCGTGCCGCTCGGCACGGTCGCGACGTCGAGGATCGCCCGTCGCGTGTCGTCGATGCGCTTCCCGGTCGAGAGGTCCATGACCGTGTCGGCACCCCAGCGCTGCGAGAGGCGCAGCTTGTCGACCTCCTCCTCCAGCGAGGAGCTCGTCGGCGAGTTGCCGATGTTCGAGTTGATCTTGACCCGCGCCTTCAGGCCGATCGCCATTGGATCGAGCGCCGCATGGCTGACGTTGGCCGGAATGATCATCCGGCCGCGCGCCACCTCCTCGCGGATCAGCTCGGCCGGCAGGACCTCGCGCTCGGCGACGCGCAGCATCTCCGGCGAGACGACCCCCTGTCGGGCGCTGTGCATCTGCGTTCGGCACGTTGCGGTGGACGGAAACGACGAACGGTGCGGCATGGTCTTCTCCCTTCGCCGGCATGACCCGGATCAGGTTCAGCGGGTCGACGCACGATGCGCCCTCTCAGCCCCGAAGGACTCCCCGGATGGACGACCACACGCTACACCCGCGAGCCGAGGAACACCGTGGTGTTGCCGCGCCTGATGATCATCGCCAGCCGGCGATGATCGGCCCCCGCCCAGCTACGGGTGCGGGACGAATCCGACCGGCCCGCGGAGGGCCGCTCCGTCTCGCTCACACTTGACCCCTGGTCTCAGGAAAGGGCAAGGAGCGCGACGGCGACCGACGCCTCGGCGAGCGTGACCGTGGCGCCAAGCGTGTCGCCAGTGAGCCCGCCGAGCGTAGCCCGGGCCCAGATGCCGACCGCCCCGGCCACCACGGCGGCGGACCCGAGCACGATCGCGCCCTGAACGATTCCGGCCAGCCCGAGCGCGCAGCTCGCAGCGGTCAGGGTCGCGAAGGCGAGCGCCGGGCCTCCGGGCGCGAAGGCCGCGCCGAGCCCGTCGGCGCGCGCCGGCCCCGTGGTCGCCGCGTGCACGACCGCCGCCCAGCGCCCGAGCGCCGCCGCGACGACGAGCGCGCGCAGCGCATCCCCGCGCTCCAGGCCGCCCAATGCCGAGACGAGCAGCAGCACCCACAGCACGAGTGCGAGCGCCCCGAACGCGCCGATTGCTGAGTCGCGCATGGCCGCGAGGCGTCGCGCACGATCACCGCGCACCCCGAGCCCGTCGGCACAGTCCGCCAACCCGTCCGCGTGCAGCGCCCCCGTGAGGACCACGAGCACGGCCACGGCCAGGATCGCCGCGACGGTGCTTCCGAGCTGCGGCGCGGTGAGGTAGGCGACCGCGCCGGCGAGGGCGCCGACAGCGGCGCCGACAAGTGCGAACCCCGCCGCCGCGGCGCCCCGCGCCGGAGACGGGGCGCGCCAGCGCACGGGCAGGAGGGTCAGGA